>JANPJN010000668.1:0-2538 GCA_031425515.1 Acidobacteriota bacterium
ATCGCCGCCGTTCATCCCCGCGCGCAGTCCTCCGCCACACCGCCCGTCGTCGTCAACGACGGCTACGGCGACTATCTGTTCGTGCCCGGAGGCGCCTTCATGATGGGGGACACCCACGGCGACGGCGAGTCGCGCGAGCGCCCCGCCCACCGTGTCGAGCTCGACGCGTACTACATCGGGAAGTTCGAGATCACCAACGCCGCATGGCGGGCGTTTCGAGACGACCCCGGCTACGACGACCCCGCCTACTGGCCCGACGGCCGCGTGATGCCGAAGGATCAGGTGCCGTACTGGACGCAGCCGAACAACCACGGCGGCGCCACGCCTGGCAGCGACGACTATCCGGTGCTCGGCGTGAACTGGGACGGCGCGACCGCCTACTGCCGGTGGCTCAGTGCGAAAACGGGGAAGCGTTACAGGCTTCCGACGGAAGCCGAATGGGAGAAGGCTGCGCGGGGCACCGACGGTCGGCGTTTCCCGTGGGGCGACACGATCGATCGCGCGCATGCCAACTACGCCGGCGCCCAGACGTACGACACCGGCTTGCCGGTTGGCCACTACGACGGCAGTGTGCGCGGCGAGTTGCAGACTCGCACCAACGCCTCGCCGTACGGCGCCTTCGACATGGCGGGCAATGTCATGGAGTGGTGCGCGGACTGGTACGACCGCGAGTATTACGCGTCCTCACCGCGGAAGAACCCGAAGGGACCGGAGCGCGGCGCCTATCGAGTGGTGCGGGGCGGCACCTTTTTCGTCGAGCCGTTCGATCTCCGCACGTACGCGCGTTCGGCGGCGTGGCCGTCGTTCCAGGCGCACCGCATGATCGGGTTCCGCGCCGTGCGCGAGCCCTGACGGTCAGCGCGCCGGGAAGAAGGGAAACAGCCGCCGGATGTCGTCCGGGCCGGGCCTGCGGCCGTATTCCGACACCTCGAACGCCTCGGCGTGCTGCGCAGCACCGCCGCGCTCGGCTCCGTAGAGCTCGCGCAGTTTTTCGCGATACTTGTCCGCGGATGCCGCGAATCGCTTCCTGAACCCCTCGCGCACTTCGGTCTTCCGCCGCGTCTTCCCCGCCTCGTCGTCAGGCAGCAGGTGCGGCCCGCCGTTGGCGCCTCCCTCATAAAACTGCGACGGCAGCGCCTCTACCGCCGCCAGCTTCTTGTCCATCACATCGTCGATCGAGACGGTGATGTCGGCGCGGAAGGGGTTGGGCCTGGTGAAGTTGTCCTCGTAGGAGAGGAACACCGGGTTGCGTTCCAGGTGCGGCGTGTCGGGGCAGAAGAAGGGGACCGTGACCATGTAGGACGCGTCCTGAATGAGCTGCCCGACCGCGCGGTGATCCGGATGGTAGTCGTTCGGACGATGGCCGAGCACGATGTCGGCCTTCCACTCGCGGATGAGGCGTGTGATGGTGCGGCGGTTCTCGAGAGTCGGCTCGATCTCGCCGTCGTGGATGTCGAGCACCTGCGTCGAGATGCCGAGGATGCGCGCCGTCTCCTGCGATTCGGCGGTGCGGCGGCGGGCCAGCGGGCCGCCCGCCTCGCGCCAGTGTCCGATGTCGCCATTGGTGACCGAGACGAACTTGACCTTGTGGCCGAGCGCGGCCCACTTCGCCGCGGTGCCCCCGAGGCGGAGCTCGTTGTCGTCCGGGTGAGCGCCGAACGCGATGATGCGGAGCGGTGCGTCTTGAGCCGGCGCGGGAAGCGTGCCCGCCACGAGGCCGGCGAGTACGAACGCGGCCAGGACTGTTCTCTTCATGTCTGACTCCCTGGCCGGGCCGAGGCCGACCGGACGATAGAGGAATGCCGGTGGTCAGTCCGCGAAGCCGTAGTCGTAGGGCTTCCGCATCGGGCGCGACAGGTGGCGGTTGGCTTCCTTCGCGCCGTCGCCGACGAACTTTTCGTCCGCCGGGTTCCACTGGAGCGTCCGGCCTGTGCGCAACGCGATGACGATCAGATGGCCGACCGTGGCCGACCGGTGCCCGGACTCGACGGGGCTGATGGGATCCTTCCGGCTGCGGACGGCGTTGAAGAAGTTTCCCATGTGGTCGTCGCTCACTTCGAAGCGGACCGCGGCGTCTGGCAGCGGCGTGTCGAGCATCTCGGGCTTGCTGGCTTCGAGCTGCGACCGGTTCACCCAGATCCAGCCGTCCGTGCCTTCGAGCCGGACGCCGTTGCGCTGGCCGTCCGGCTTCAGCGCGACGCCGAACGGGCTGTCATCCGGAGTGGTCTTGACGATTTGCGTGACGCCGTTGGCCCAGGTGAGCGTGGCTTCGAACGCCGACGGCGTCGTGTAGCCGCCAGGGATGACGTCGGTGAGCGCGCGCGCCTGGATGCCGGTTGGCCCGTCGAGGCCGATCGCCCACCGGGCGCTGTCGTTGTGATGCGCACCCCAGTCGGTCACCGGTCCGCCCGAGTAGTCGAACCACCAGCGGAACGTGGAGTGGCACCGCTCCTTGAGATACTCCGCCTTCGGCGCCTGGCCGAGCCAGAAGTCCCAGTGCAGGCCGGTGGGCACCGGCACGGGCGTGAAGGGACCCTC
>JANPJN010000669.1:0-3418 GCA_031425515.1 Acidobacteriota bacterium
ATGGCGGTGGTCAGAATCAGCAGCAGTCTTCTGTGCATGGCAGCTCCGGCGCGAACGGTAGCAAGCTCCGGGCTGCTTGGCAATACGATTCCGAAACGTAATTTCATTTCAGGACGAGCTATGTCAGATTCTATTGACTTCCGGAATCACCCTGCTGTTTACTGACCCCCTTGGTATTCAGGCAGGCTCAGGCTCGAGGAGGATCCATGTTCCGCAAGACCCTCATCTTCACCGCGTGGCTGATCGCCGCCATGGCGGGTTCGGCGGCGGCCCAGACGACAACCGGCGGCATCACCGGCGTGGTGCGCGACTCGGGCGGCGGCGTGCTGCCGGGGGTGACCGTCAAGGCCACGCACGAAGCGACCGGTGCGGTCACCAGTGTCGTGTCCGACCCGCTCGGTGTCTACGTGCTGCGCGGGCTGCCCGTCGGGCGCTTTTCGGTCGTGGCCGAGCTGACCGGCTTCCAGGGGCAGAAGAATACGGACGTGGTCGTCCGCGTGAACGAGGACATCCGCCTCGACGTCGAGCTGTCGGTCGGAACGGTGACCGACACCGTAACGGTGAGCGGCCGGGCCTCGACGGTTGACACCACGAGCGGCACGCTGAAGACGGTCGTCGATCAGGAGCGGATCGAGGCGCTTCCGCTGAACGGCCGCAACCCCGCGCAGCTCATGACGCTCGTTGCCGGCGTCCTGTCGGACCGCACGAGCCTGACCTCCGGCGCCACCTACCCGGGCGTGGAAGCGGTCTCCTCCAACGGCGCCCGCGGCAACACCACGAACTACGTGCTCGACGGCGGATCGAACAACGACCACTACAGCAACGCCCCGAACCCGATGCCGAACCCGGACGCGCTCCAGGAGTTCAGCGTTCAGACCAACAGCTTCAGTGCGGAGTACGGCCGCAACGTCGGCGCGATCGTCAACGCCGTCACGCGCGCCGGCACGAACCAGTTCCGCGGCCTCGCCTTCGACTACTTCCGCCACTACAAGATGAACGCGACGAACTTTTTCACGCCCGGGCGAGACGACGGGCTGAAGCGGTCGCAGTACGGCGCCACGTTCGGCGGCCCCATCGTCCGGAGCCAGACCTTCTTCTTCGGCTCCTACCAGGGGACGCAGCAGAGCCGGCGCCCCACGACCCGGCAGTCGCTCGTGCCGACGGCGGCGATGCGCGCGGGCGACTTCTCCGCCATCCCGCGCCAGCTTCGCAACCCCTTCACCGGGGAGGCGTTCGCGAACAACCAGATTCCGACCTCGCTCTTCAGCCCGGCAGCGACGAGCATTCTCAAGAGCTGGCTGCCGCTGCCGAACCCGGGAGCCGGCGACAACGCCATGACGCTCCGCTTCGAGCAGCCGGAGTCGCTCGACGACCATCAGTTCCTGCTCAGGCTCGACCACGGCTTCACCGACAAGCACCGCGCCTACGGCCGGGCGTGGGTCTCGCGCGCCTCGACCCCGCCCAACCTCGCGGACGGCAACATCCTGAGCAGCGCGTTCGGACGGACCTGGCAGAACACAGTTGGGTCGCTCAACGACACCTACATCATCTCGCCGAGCCTGCTGAACAACCTGGTGGTGACGTTCAACCGCACCAACAACCGCAACTTCCAGATCTATCCGCCGGATTACTCGACGCTTGGCATCAATGCCTACAACGACAAGACGCCGCAGTGGGTCTTCAACGTCAGCGGCTACTTCGGCGTCAACTCCGGGGATACGAACACCTTCCTCCGCAACGAGGTCCAGATCGTGGACACGATGCGCTGGACGAAAGGCCGTCACGAGATCGCGACCGGCGTGGACTACAGCTACGGCCAGGGGGATATCGTCAACAACTTCCGGGCAAACGGACGGTTCACGTTCGCCGGCAGCGCTCCGTTCAGCGGCGATGCGCTCGCGGACTTCTTCCTCGGCAAGTTCTCCGCGTTCGAGCAGGGGATCGGCGAGTACAAGAACACGCGCATGCACTCGCTCGCGGCGTTCGTGCAGGATAAGTTCCGCGTCGGCCCGAGGCTCACGCTCGACCTGGGGCTGCGCTGGGATCCGTTCCTCCCGTACTCCGACAAGAACGATCGCCTGGCCTGCTATCGGCCGGGGGAGAAATCGGGCGTCTACGTGAATGCGCCCGTCGGCGCGACGTTCCCGGGTGATTCGGCGTGTCCGAAGGCCGGCTACGACGCCTCGTGGCTCGACCTGGGGCCAAGGATCGGCGTCGCGTACGACCCGTTCGGCAACGGGCGCACGAGCGTGCGCGCCGGGTACGGCATCTTCTACGACCGTCCGAACACGATTGCGACCAACAGCGCCGCCAACCAGGGGCCGTTCGGCACGGTCGTGTCGTTCCCCGGCGACTTCGTCAACACGCTCAGCAATCCGTATGCGGGGCGCGTGAACCCCTTCCCGGCCGATCCGTTCGACGTGCCGAGCACGGCGACCTTCATCCTTCCGCACAACATGTTCAGCTACGACTCGGGGCTGAAGAACGGCCGGCTCCAGTCGTGGAACTTCACTCTCGAACGCGAGATCATGCCGAGCTATCTCGTGCGCGCGGCATACGCCGGCTCCTGGGGTGACCGCATGGCGATCCTGCGCGAGGCCAATCCTGCGATCTACGCGGCCGGGGTCACGACCGCGACCACGAATCAGCGGCGCCCGCTCTTCCCCTCCTTCAACAGCATCGTCACGGTCGAGTCCACCGGCGAGTCGAAGTACAACTCGCTGCAGCTCACGCTCGACAAGCGCATGAGCAAAGGCTTTTCGATCCTGAGCA
This sequence comes from Acidobacteriota bacterium, assembly GCA_031425515.1. Classification (GTDB taxonomy): domain Bacteria; phylum Acidobacteriota; class Vicinamibacteria; order Vicinamibacterales; family 2-12-FULL-66-21; genus JALZOC01. The sequence goes on from JANPJN010000669.1 coordinate 2,773, forward strand.
GCTACACGCTGTCGAAGACGCTCGACCACAGCTCCGAGAACAAGCAGACGGGCGCGACCCAGACCAACCCGTTCGACCTCGGTTTCGACTGGGGGCCGGCCAACTCCGACCGTCGTCATCGCTGGGTGACGTCGGCGCTCTGGCAGATTCCGGGATCGTTCGGCAATCGCGGCCTCGACGCCGTGCTGGCCGGCTGGTCACTCACCGGCATCTACGCCGTTCAGAGCGGCCAGGGCTACACCGTGACGAGCGGCGCGGACAACGCCCGCAGCGGCACCGGCGGCCAGCGCGCCGATATCGTCGGCGAGCCCGAGCTCAATTCCGATCGTGCGCTCGCCGAGCAGATCCGGCAGTGGTTCAACACCGCCGCGTACGTGACCAATGCGCTCGGCACGTTCGGCACGGCGGGTCGCAACGCGCTGCGCGGCCCAGGCTCGCGCGCACTTGACCTCGGGCTCCACAAGACGTTCGCGCTGGTCGGCAGCTCGAAGCTCCAGTTACGCGTCGAGGCGTTCAACGCACTGAACAACGTCAATCTGGGCGCCCCGAACACCGGGCGCGACTCGGCCAACTTCGGCCGCATCACGACCGCCGCGGACCCGCGCATCATGCAGCTTGCTGCGCGCGTGTGGTTCTGAGCGGCACC
>JANPJN010000670.1:0-2228 GCA_031425515.1 Acidobacteriota bacterium
GGCTGACTCGTGCGCTCCATCACATCCTGGTCGAGCGCGCGCATGGCGTCCGCGATCTCCGGCTCGGCGGAGTACACGGCGGTCAACTCCAGGCGCTCGCCATCCTCCGACAGCAGGCGGACCTGGGACACGTCGGCAAGCTCACGCGCAATGGTCCGGACGACGCTGTCGAGCAGCGCCTGATAATCGTGCCCGACAGCCGCAAAGGCGTGGGAGGCATCGGCGAGCACCTGCATGCGCAGCGCCTGCCGGCTGACGTCGAGCAGTGTGGGTCCGGACGTCGAGGGACGGCCGCGGGTGCGGATCATCCATCGGGCGGCGGCGAGCCCCACCACAACGACCAGGACGGCGGCGCCGATGGAGAGGAGCATCACGGCTGAAATTTCCGAATGAACAAGAGAGGCTACTGCGCTTCGGTGGTTTTCGAGCAGGGGCCAGTAATAACGGCGGTACTTCCGTACTGAGCAGTTAAGGACGAATGCACAGACGAGTCAGGGCAGGGCCGCAAGTCGTACCGAACGCATACGACCGACCGCGCCATCCCGTAGTCGCGGCGATCCCTCTCACCCGCCGTCACCCACGAGGGAACTCACCCGCGGGCCCCCGCTCGTGGCGAGCAAGTTGCTGTGATCTCTCCGGCAGGCGGCGCTCGTCACGAGTGTCGGCCTGGACGAGCGTTCGGTCGCAGCCGCGAACCGCCCGCTCGCACCCGCGGGCCTTCCGGCCGCGGCAATGACTCACACGGAGACTTGCATGGTGGAAGTGAAAAGAAGCGTCACCGTCAACCGGTCACGCGAGGACGTCTACCAATTCTGGAGGCAGCTGGAAAACCTGCCGCGTTTCATGCAGCACCTCCAGGACGTGCGCACGACCGGCGAGCGGCGCTCGCACTGGGTGGCGAAGGGACCCGCGGGCACGACCATCGAATGGGATGCCGAGACGACCGAGGATCGGCCCAGCCACTCGATTGCCTGGCGTTCCCTCGAGGGCAGCGACGTGCGCAACGAAGGAGTGGTGCGCTTCACACAGGCACCGGCCGACCGCGGCACGGAAGTTCACGTCGAGCTCCGCTACGACGCACCCGCCGGCAAACTCGGCACGGCCGTAGCGAAGCTCTTCGGGGAGGAACCCGGCCAGCAGATCAGGGACGACCTGCGCCGGTTCAAGCAGGTGATGGAAACGGGCGAGGTCGTCCTCTCCGACGGCAGCCCTGAAGGTGCGGGCCAGGGCGTCCTGAAGCAGCGGGTGGCGCAGCCGCAGGAAACGGCGGAGGTGCGGTCATGAAGGCGACATGCTGGATGGGCACAGGCAGCGTCGAAGTGCGCGACGTTCCGGACCCGAAGATTCTCAACAGCCGTGATGCCATCGTCCGCATCACGTCCACGGCCATCTGCGGCTCGGACCTTCACCTCTACAACGGCTTCATGCCGACGATGATGAAGGGGGACGTGATGGGCCACGAGTTCATGGGCGAGGTCATGGAGCTGGGCCGCGACGTCAGGAACCTGAAGGTTGGCGACCGCGTTGTCGTCCCCTTCACGATCGCCTGCGGGAACTGCTGGCACTGCAAGCACGAGCTCTTCTCGCAGTGCGAGAACTCGAACCCCAATGCGGCACTCACCGAAAAGCTGATGGGCCACGCAGGCTCCGGCGCCTTCGGCTACTCGCACCTGACGGGGGGATTCGCCGGCGGACAGGCTGAGTTCGCGCGCGTGCCGTTCGCCGACGTGGGTCCGCTGAAGATCGAGGGCGGTCTGTCGGACGAGCAGGTCCTCTTTCTCTCCGACATTCTGCCGACCGGCTACATGGGCGCCGAGATGTGCAACATCCAGCCTGGCGACACGGTCGCGGTGTGGGGCTGCGGACCGGTCGGGCTCTTCGCCATCAAGAGCGCGTTCCTGCTCGGGGCGGAGCGAGTCATCGCGATCGATCGGTTCCCGTACCGGCTCGAGATGGCGCGCACGAAGTGCGGCGCGGAGACGCTCAATTATGAAGACGTCGACAGCGTCAGCGAAACGCTCATCGAGATGACGGCCGGGCGCGGGCCCGACGCCTGCATCGACGCCGTCGGCCTCGAAGCCCACGGGCATGGCGCCGAGTACATGATCGATCGGACCAAGCAGGCGCTCGCCGTGGAGTCCGACCGCCCCATCGCGCTCCGACAGGCCATCATGGCGTGCCGGAACGGCGGCACGATCTCCATCATCGGCGTCTACTCGGGCTTCGTC
>JANPJN010000671.1:0-2045 GCA_031425515.1 Acidobacteriota bacterium
GAGTTCAACGCCGGCAAGAGCGCCTTCATCAACGCCATCGTCGGCAGCAAAGTCGCGCTCGAAGGGGTCACGCCCACCACCGCGCAGATCAACGTGATCCAGTACGGCGACACCGTGACACAGGAGATGCGCGGCCCGGCCCTGCGCATCATCACCGCCCCCGCACCGCTGCTGCGCGAGATCCACATCGTCGATACCCCGGGGACCAACGCCATCATGCGCGAGCACGAGGCGATCACGGCGGAGTTCGTCCCCCGCTCCGATCTGGTGCTGTTCGTAACCTCGGCCGACCGTCCCTTCACCGAGACCGAGCGCGCGTTCCTGGAGCAGGTGCGCGGCTGGGGCAAGAAGGTGGTCGTCATCATCAACAAAATCGACATCCTGGACGGCGAGGCGCCAGTTGCCGAAGTGTCGGCCTTCGTCGCCGATAACGCGCGGGCGCTCCTGGGGTTCAGCCCGGACATCTTCCCCGTCAGCGCGCGGCTGGCCCTGCGCGCCAAGCAGGGGGATCCTTCAGCCTGGGTGGCCAGCCGCTTCGAGGCGCTCGAAACCTACATCCGGACGACGCTCGACTCGCCGGGCCGGGTCCAGCTCAAGCTGCTCAATCCGCTCGGCGTCGGCGCCGCCGTCACCGCCCGCCTCGCGTCCGCCGTCCAGGATCGCGCGCTCCTGCTCAAAGACGACTTCACGACGCTCGACGACGTGGATCGGCAACTGGGGGTGTATCAGCAGGATCTGCTCCGAGACTTCGGGTTCCGCATTGCCGACATCGACCGGATCCTGCTCGAACTGGAAAAGCGCGGCCAGACGTTCTTCGACGAGACCATGCGGGTCGGACGGGTGATGGATCTGCTCAACCGCAGCCGCATGCAGCAGGGCTTCGAGCACCAGGTGGTCGCCGACGCGCCGGAGCAGATCGAAAAGAAAGTTGGGGAGCTCGTGGACTGGCTGGTCGACGCCGACTTGCGCCAGTGGCAGGACGTGACCCGCCATCTTGCCGAACGCCGCCGCCAGTATCAGGACCGCATCGTCGGGGACGTGGACGCCGGACGCTTCCACTACGACCGCACGAGGCTGCTCGACTCCGTGAGCCGCGAATCGCAGCGTGCCGTGGACTCCTACGATCGGCGCAAGGAGGCCGCGGAGCTCGCGGACGGCGCGCGAAACGCCGTTGCGGCGGCGGCCGCGGTCAGCGCCGGGGCGGTGGGGCTGGGCGCCATCGTCACGATCGCGGCCACGACCGCGGCGGCCGACGTGACCGGGCTCGTCATGGCGTCCGTTGTGGCGGCGCTCGGGTTCTTCATCCTCCCGGCGAAGCGCGAGCGCGGGAAGCAGGAGATGCGGCAGAAGATCGCCGCCGTCCGCCAGCGCCTGTCGGACGCGCTCCACGAGCAGTTCTCGCGCGAGATCGGCCGCAGCGGCGATCGGATCAAGGAGAGCATCGCCCCCTACAGCCGCTTCGTCCGGTCGGAGGGGGAGAAGCTCTCGACGACCGAGCAGGAGCTCGGCGAGATCAGCGCCGCGATTGCCTCGCTCCGCGCACGCATCGAGCAGCCGGCGGCCTGAGGCCGGACAGGCATCTGCCGGTATGATCGCGGGATGAAGCGTGCCGCGCGAGAGCTCCTCAACGTCGTCCTGATCACGCTCGGGATCCTCTCGGCCAGCATGGGCCTCAAGGGGTTCCTGATGTCGAGCAGCTTCATCGACGGCGGCGTTACCGGCATGTCGATGCTGCTCGCCAAGGTCACGAGCATGCCGCTCTCGCTCTGGCTTCCCCTCGTCAATCTGCCCTTCATCGCGCTCGGGTACCACCAGATTGGCCGGGCGTTCGCGTTCCGGAGCGCGCTGGCGATTGGCGGTCTCGCCGTCGTGCTCGCGACCGTGCACTTCCCCGACGTCACGCACGACCTCCTGCTGACGGCGGTCTTCGGCGGCATCTTCATCGGCGCCGGGATCGGCCTGGCCATCCGCGGCGGCGCCGTGCTCGACGGCACGGAGATCGCCGCGCTCATCATCAGCAAGCGCAGCGACCTGTTCAAGGTCGG
>JANPJN010000672.1:0-3108 GCA_031425515.1 Acidobacteriota bacterium
CCTCCGGAATACCGCGGAGACTACGTCGTCGAGAAGTGAGGCATCACCTGTTCGCCGAATGTGCGGATCGACTGCATGACAATCTCATGCGGCACGGTGCCCATCTGCATCACGAGAATCAACTCGTCAACGCCGGTGGCCTCGAACCGTGCCACGGCTTCCCGGGCTGACGCCGGGTCGCCGACGATGGCGGTCAGTGCGGAGCCGGGGGCGTGGCGTGGCGCCATGGCGGCGTCGAGATCGGAAGGGGACAGGTCGTCGCGAGAGATGTCGAGCGTGCCGACGACCGGGGACGGCGAGAAAAAATACGTGGCCAGGCCTTCGGCGAAGAAGCGGGAGCCCCTGAAGCCGTGCCGGCAGGCGGAACGGTCGTCGGGAAGCACCAGGGCGGTGGGGGTGCAGCAGAACTGGTTGGTAATCGTCCGTCCGCTCGTGTCAGCGCCACCGATGGCATCGCGATACATTCGCACTTTCGCGGCGAGCTGATCGTCGGTGCCCGCTGTGAAATTGAGGGAGCCCACGCCGAGCGCACCGGCCGTCACGATGGTTTCGGGGCGGGAACAGGCGGCGTAGATCGGGGGGTGCGGGCGCTGGACCGGCTTCGGAATCACCGCGGTCGGGGGAATACGGAAGTAGCGGCCGTTCCACTCGAAGAGATCGGAGCGCCACATGCGCGGAATCATCTCGAGCGCTTCCCGCCACTGGCCGTCCAGATCGTCGCGGTTGATCTCGAACGCCGCCTGCTCGGTCCGGGAGGCGCTCTTGCCCGATCCCCATCTCGCGCGGCCGCCCGACAGCACATCGAGCGTGGCGATGCGCTCGGCGACGCGAATCGGGTGGTTGTATCGGGAGGGCGTCAGCGTGACGGCGTGGCCGAGCCGCAGCTTCGTCGTGCGGGCGGCGATGAATGCCAGCAGCACCTCCGGCGCCGAGCAGTGCGAGTACTCGAGCAGGCCGTGGTGTTCGACCGCCCACACGCCGTGATAGCCGAGCTCGTCGGCCAGAACGGCCTGTTCGACCGCGTCGTGGAACGCCTGCCGTTCGGTCGCGGGCGTCGGAAAGGAGATCTGCAGCTCGATGAGCAGGGAACACTTCACGCCGGGGGGCCTCTCCTTTGTCCTCGCGCACGCATTCTCGCACACGAGTATCGTGAGGGCCCGACCCCGGTCGCGGGAAAGACGGCGTACATTAAAACGGCCGGCGTTTCCGCCGGCCGGCCGTGCTGTCGAGGGGGAGTCTTAGCGACTGCCCCCGGTAGTGTCTGCCATGCATGCACCTCCCGGCCGCGACCGTATTTGTGTGGGCTCCGAGGTGTCGGAGCGTGGTCGCTCGAGCCTTTTTTTGACGCCGTCGCAAATTTGCGCGGCGAACCGACGTCTCCGAGAATAACACGCACTTTTCCGTCGATCAACGCGTCAGCTCGTCAGCGCCTGCCGTGGGTGCGGTAATCTTGAGGTGATGCTTCAACCGACCGACGATCTTCGCATTACCCAGGTACGCCCGCTCATCCCGCCCGCCATCCTGCTGGAGGAGATCCCGATCAGCGAGCGCGCGTCGAACGTGGTCGCCGACGCGCGGGCCGCGGTCGCGAATGCCCTGGCTGGCCGCGACCCCCGTCTCGTCATCATCGTCGGGCCCTGCTCGATTCACGATCCGAAGGCGGCGCTCGAGTATGCCGGCCGGCTGCGGGAGCTGGCCGGGCGGCATGCGGGTGAGCTCATCGTGCTGATGCGGAGCTACTTCGAGAAGCCCCGGACGTCGGTCGGATGGAAGGGGCTCATCAACGATCCCGATCTCGACGAGACGTTCCACATCAACAAGGGGCTGCGGCTGGCGCGGCAACTGCTGCTCGACGTCAACGACCTGGGGCTGCCGACGGCGTCCGAGTTCCTGGATACCCAGATCCCGCAGCACATCGCCGATCTCACCTCGTGGGTGGCGATCGGCGCGCGCACGACCGAGAGCCAGGTGCACCGCGAGCTCGCCTCCGGCCTGTCGATGCCGGTGGGTTTCAAGAACACGACCGACGGGACGACGAAGACCGCGATTGATGCGGTGCTTGCGGCGCGATCCCCCCACTGGTTTCCGTCGGTGACCAAGCAGGGGGTCGCGGCCATCTCGCACACGACCGGGAACGACACCTGCCACGTGATTCTGCGCGGCGGCACACGGACGGGCCCCAACTACAGCGCCGAGCACGTGCGCGACATCTGCGCGGCGCTCGCGGCCCGGGGGATGCGCGATACGGTGATGATCGACTGCTCGCACGGCAACAGCGACAAGGACTACCGCCGCCAGGCGGATGTCGCCGCCTCCATCAGCCAGCAGGTGGCCTCGGGGTCCGGCCAGATCTTCGGCGTAATGCTGGAAAGCAATCTCGTCGAAGGACGGCAGGACTACGTGCCCGGTCAGGCGCCGGTGTACGGCCAGAGCATCACCGACGGCTGCATCTCGCTCGACCAGACGGAGCCACTCCTCGAAGAGTTCGCCAGCGCACAACGGGCGCGGCATCGTTCTTGAAGCCGTAGCTCCTCTGTTGATCGTCTGATCGTCGCCGCACGCCGCGAAGAGGAAGGGCAGGCCCCGGGCCTGCCCCCCCCTGGCTGTGGTGCGATCAGAAATAAACCTTGAGCCCCAGTTGAATCTGGCGCGCGACGGCCGTGGACGTGATCGACCCGAACGCGCTCGACGAACGGTTTCCGTTGGCCGCACCGAAGTTGGTCGTGTTCAGCAGATTGAACGCTTCGATGCGCGCTTCGATCCGCCGTTCCGAGGCCCCGAGGCCGAAGTTCTTGTGGAGCCCCAGATCGAGCTGACGGAAAGGATCCGAGCGCGCGGCGTTGCGCGGTGCATTACCGAACGGCTGCGTGCGATCGGTTGGGATCTCGACCGTGGCAGGGTTCAGGTAGTTGCTCACCGTGCGCTGTCCGCTCGGCGTGATGGGATCGCCGGTGAGGTTCGGACGATACGTCGGGCTGCCGCTGACCGAGAAGGCCGCCGCGGGTGAGTACGAGAGATTGATCGGCACGCCGCTCGTCATCGTGTTGATGCCGACCACCCGCCACCCGCCCAGCACTCCCTCCATGACCGGGTGCATGTTCGTCGCAA
>JANPJN010000673.1:0-3211 GCA_031425515.1 Acidobacteriota bacterium
TCATGGCTGACGGGGGTCGTCTTCGGCCCGCAGGTGCGCGACAGCCTGCCGGTGCTGCGCGCCAGCGTCCCTGCGCGCTACCGGATCCGGCGCTATCCCGACATCACCCACAGCCTCCGCAGCCAGTACCCGGTGCAGGACTGGGACGTGGCGCACGCCCTCACCTCGCAGCGTGAACAGATCAATCCGCGCCCCGAGGCGCAAGCGGTTATTTTCCGCGCGCTCCTGCCGTACGCCACCGACTTCATCACGTACTCGGAAGGGGCGAACGACGATGTGAACAAGTTCGTGTGGAGCGGGCTGGGATGGGATCCGAAGGCGGACGTCGTGCAGATCCTGCGGGACTACAGCCGCTACTTCATCGGCGAGCGCTACACGGATGCGTTCGCGCAGGGACTGCTGGCGCTCGAACAGAACTGGAAGGGGCCGCTCGCGTCGAATGCGTCGGTCTACACGACGCTCGAGCAGTTCCAGGGGATGGAGCGGACCGCGACGCCGCGGGATCTGCGCAACTGGCGCTTCCAGCAGGCGCTCTACCGCGCCTATTACGACGCCTACGTCCGGAGCCGTCTGCTCCACGAGACCGCCATCGAGGCGCGCGCGCTCGATCGGCTGCGGGGGCTGCGGAACGGCGAGGCGCGGCGCGCGCTCGGGGACGCGGCGGCGATCCTGGACGAGGCGCGGTCGAAGCCGGCGCCCGAGTGGCGGCTGCGCGTCTACACCCTGGCCGAAGCGCTGTTCCAGAGCATCCGGCAACAGCTCAGCGTCGAGCGGTACGGCGCCATCGGCGTCGGCCGGGGCGCGACGCTCGACAGCATGGAGACCTCTCTCAACAACAGCGGGTGGCTGCTGCCGCGTTTCACGGAGGCCGCGGCGCTCGAGAAAGAGGAAGATCGTCTCGCGGCCGTCGATCGGATCCTGCGCTGGACGGATCCCGGGGCGGGTGGCTTCTACGACGACCTGGGCAATCCGTCGCTGCAGCCGCACCTCGTCTCCGGGCTGCCGTTTGCGGAGGACCCGCAGCGCTTCAAGTCCACGCTCAACGGCTTCGGCTACCGGCCCGACTGGCGCCTGTCGTGGATGACGCATGCCGAGTCCTTCTGGGAAACGCCGCTGCGCATGCGATACACGGGCCTCGATTCGTCGGCGCGGTATCGCCTGCGCGTGCTCTATGCGGGGGACATCTTCAGCATGGACACGTTGATCCGCCTGGTCGCCAACGACACCTACGAGATCCATCCGCCCACACGAAAGCCGTCGCCGCTCCAGCCGCTGGAGTTCGACGTGCCGGCGGAGGCCACGCGCGGCGGGGCACTCACGTTGACGTTCAGCGGGCCCGAGGGCGTCGGCGGCGCGGGACGTGGCGTGCAGGTGGGCGAGGTGTGGCTGATGAGAAAAGAATAATCCGATGGACACGCCGTGGGAGAGCCCTATCAGGCAGCGGCTGCGGGCGTCGGAGCCGGTCTTCGGATGCACGATCACGACGGGCAGCCTCGACATGGCCGTCCGCGCCGCTTCGTCTGGCTTCCACTTCCTCTGGCTCGAGCTCGAGCACTCCCCGCTCACGCTCGAGACCGTTCACAACATCGTGCTGGCCACACGCGGCCTGCCAGCCGTCCCCTTCGCGCGCCTGCCGCTGACCGAGATCTGGACGGCCAAGCGCGTGCTCGACGCGGGGGTGCACGGAGTGATCTTTCCGTTCGTGAGCAGTCCCGCGCTGGCGCGCGATGCTGCGGCCGCGTGCCGCTACCCGCCGCAGGGCCGCCGCGGATCGGGAGCCAGCCTGGCCATTCCGAGCTGGCCGGAGCCCGAGGGGTATTACGACTCCGTGGATCGCAACGTGCTCGCGGTCGTCGTCCTCGAAGAAGCCGAGGCGATCGAGCACGCGGACGAGATTGCGGCGACGCCCGGCGTGGACGTGGTCTTCGTCGGCACGGGCGATCTGTCGTTCTCGCTCGGGCTGCGCGGGCAGCAGCAGCACCCGCGAGTCGAGGAAGCCGCGGCCCGCGTGCTCGACGCGGCCAGACGCCACGGCAAGATCGCGGGGCGGCCCGCCGGGACGCCGGGAGAGACCGCGCGATATATCGAGCAGGGCTACCTGTTCTTCCAGGCGCCGTCGGATCTGGCGCTGTTCGAAGCTGGCGCTCACACGTTTCTCGGGCCGCACGGCATCACGCCGGCGCGGCGGCAGCGGACGCTCTACTGACACTATGACGACAACTACGACTCCGGCGCTGGCGGCACGACCCAACTACAAGTGGTGGGTCGTCGGCATGCTGTGGTTGATCTCGTTCTTCAACTACGCCGACCGGCAGGCGATCTTCTCGGTCTTTCCGCTGCTCGAGCGGGAGATGGGGCTCACACCCGTGCAGCTCGGGTTGCTCGGGTCTTCCTTCGCGTGGGTCTACGGGCTCGGGGCGCCGTTTGCGGGCATGATCGTGGACCGGGTCAAGCGGAGGACGGCCATCCTCGGCGGCCTGCAGGTCTGGAGCATCATCTGCGTTGCGACGGTGTCGGCTACCAACTTCAGGCACCTGCTCTTCTGGCGCGCCGCCGAGGGTCTCGGAGAGACGTTCTACTACCCGGCGTCGATGTCGATGCTCAGCGATTACCACGGCCGCGAGACCCGGTCCCGCGCGATGGGGATCCATCAGACCAGCGTCTACGTGGGCACGATCGGTGGTGGGTTCTTCGCCGGGCTCATCGGCCAGTACTACGGCTGGCGTCTCTCGTTCGTGGTGTTTGGCGGGCTGGGCATTCTGCTGGGGCTCGTGCTGCAGCGGTTCCTGGTCGAGCCCATGCGCGGCGCCACCGACGTGATCGAGGCGACGGGCGCGCACGCGCCGCCGCCGAAGAGCGGCGGGTTGTCGCTGCCGGAGTTTTTCCGGCTCGTCGCGCGTACGCCCACGCTGATGTGCCTGATGGGGGCGTTCATGTGCGCCAACTTCGTCGCGGTGGTACTGCTCTCGTGGATGCCGAAATTCCTCTACGACAAGTTCAGCATGGGGCTCGCCATGGCCGGACTGACCGCCACGATTTTCGTGCAGCTGGCCAGCATGGTCGGCGCGCCCATCGGCGGATGGCTCGCGGACAAGTGGCGCCAGCGCTCGCCGCGCGGCCGGCTCGCCGTGCAGATGATTGGCGTGCTCGGCGGGGCCCCCTTCGTGGCGCTCTGCGGGCTGACGCCGTCGGTCGGCACGGTGATCTTCGC
>JANPJN010000674.1:0-2253 GCA_031425515.1 Acidobacteriota bacterium
GAAGAGCGCCCGCAGGATGACCGCGCGCTCCCGCGCCAGCATGCGGCGCCAGGCCGGCAGCGCGCGCTTCGCCGCGTCGATGGCGCGCCGAGTTTCGGCCGCCCCCATCGCGGGCACCTCGCCGACCACATCACCGGTGGCGGGGTTGCGCACCGCCAGCGTCGCCCCGGCGTCGGCCTGGACCCAGCGGCCGTCGATGCAGTTTGCCTGGCGAAGAAGTGTCGGGTCGGAGAGAGGCAGTGAAACGGGCGCCACAGGCTTAGTCTGAACCATCGGCGCGTGTTTTGTCGCGCCCCTCACCCATGCGCCGGTTGAGCCGGGGGCCGCGTCGTGTACGGCCACCGGTATCCCGGGCTTCTCCCGACGCCCGCCTCAGATGCGGAGAAAGATCTTCCGCCGGTACATCCAGAACAGAATCGTCCAGAAGACGATCAGCACGCCAACCCCGATTAGCACCGGCCTGAACGGCTCGCCAAGCACCCCGAACGGCGCCGCACCGAGGTGTCGCACCAGCGCCGACGCCACGAAGTGCTCGATCGTCCAGCTGATCACGTAGATCGCGATGGAGTTGGCACCGATGACCCGTAGCGGAAACGACCAGGCCTTCCAGCCTTTCCACTCGATCGCGGCGTAGAACGCCGCCAGCCCCAGGACGACGAGCCCGCCACTGTAGAGGGTGTAGGACGAGGTCCAGATCCGCTTGACGATGGGAGAGAGGTGGAGCCACTGGAGCAGCAGCCCTGCCAGCGTGAGCATCACCCCCGCGGCCAGCAGTCCCTTCATCGTCGCTGCCGTCGCGCGCGGGATCTGCAGCCACCGCCCCGCCCACATCCCCAGCACCATCGTCGCCAGCGTCGGGACGAAGCTGAGCGTGGACCACCCGCCCGGATTGAAACGGAACGGGCTCTCGCGAGGGAAGAGGTTGAGGAACCACACGTCGAACGCCCAGGCGAGGTTCGAGTTCTTGTTGAAGTGCGCGAGGAAGCCCGAGTAGAGGTGCGGCCAGTCGGCGGGCACGCCGACGCGCGTGTAGTCGAAACCCGGGCCGGGCAGCGGATACAGCGCGAAGGCCGCCCAGAAGCCGGCGAGGATCACGACGAAGGCGGCTATCTGGACGCGCAGCGAGGCGAACGCGAGCAGGAACAGGAACGTATAGCCCAGGCCGATCTGGGTGAGGGTGTCCTCGAACGTCCAGTACGTGTGGGGGCGCTCGAGCGACCGGAGGAAAATTCCGAGCAGGATGAGGACGACGCTGCGGCGGACGGCATGGGCGAGCATGGGTCCGAACGTGTCGCCGCGCAGGCGGCGGCTGGCGATCGAGAACGGCAGCGCCGCCCCCACGAGAAACGAGAAGGCCGGCTGGATCAGGTCGTGGAGCGAGCAGCCCTGCCAGGGGACGTGCGTCGTGTTGAACGCGACGATGGCCCAGAAGCGGCTCGCCGGAAAGGCGTCGTGCAGCGTCCACAGCCGCATCGCCTCGGCGAGCATCAGGAACATCACGAAGCCCCTGAAGGCATCGATCGAGACAATCCGTTCGGCGCCGGCAGGCGGTAGTGGCGCCGCGCGGGACACGCGCGAGGGGGCGGGCACGGCTGTGGACATGATGGGCCGAATTCTAGTGCGAATCGCCTCCGGCTGTTCTCGTTCGCCGCCCTACTTCACGGGTTCCACCGTCCCGAGGTAGGCCACGAGGTCGCGCACTTCCTGATCGCCCAGCGTGTCGAACAGGCCGGGCGGCATCATCGAGGCCGCACTCGTCTCGCGCGACTGGATGTCGGACTTGTTGATCGCGAGCGCCTCGCCGCCGGCAACCCGGAGGGTCACCTGCCGCGGAGTTTCCGAGACGACGTTGCCCGAGAGCGTGCGGCCGTCCCGCGTGGTGATGACCACGAGCCTGTAGGCGTCCTGCACCTCTCCGCTCGGGTTCAGCACGTTGAACAGCAGGTACTCGACGTTGCCCCGGTTCGAGCCGGTCAGGTCGGGGCCGATGGTACCCCCTTCCCCATAGAGCGCGTGGCAGGCGCCGCACGTGCGCGCGAAAACGGCCCGTCCCTTTGCCGGGTTCGCTGACTTGAGGGCGGCATCGGTGAGCAGGGTGCGATACCGCGCGTACGCGCGATCGTCGGCGGCGGTTTCGACCGCGCCCCAGACGTCGGAGAAGGCGGTGCCGACGACGCGGAGCATCTGGCGGGCGGCATGGGCCGGGACGTCGCGCCTCGGGACGGCGCCGCTGGCGATGGCGTCGGTGAGCAG
>JANPJN010000675.1:0-6192 GCA_031425515.1 Acidobacteriota bacterium
GTCCCAGAAGGCGCGCGCTCCGGCGAGCGCGGCGTCCACCGTGGCCGTCGATCGGTAGCGCTCGACGAGCTGATCGGCCTCCTCGATACTCCCTGCGTCCCCGAGCAGGCCGATGAAGACCTGTTCGCTGCCCGGTTCGAGCACGGCGTCGACCTGCATCGCACCGCACGGGTCGAGGCCTGCCCCCGTCCGGTTGGACAGCCCCGTACGTTCCATCGAGGCCGGCGACGCCAGTGATCCGTTACGTCCGACGAACTCCGTGCGGTCCCCCGTCATGGTGCGCGCGCCGCCGGGCGACAGGTCGAGGAAGCCGACGCGCTCCTGGAACTCCGGCCGGAAGGCATTGCGCGCGATCAGGGCGCCCGTGCCTGGTGCGGGGGCCGTCACGATGTGAATAGCCGTCCGCGATCGGTTCTCGCCGAGCACCCACTCGGCGTAGAGCGTGATCGAGACCCGGCGCTGCCTCGAGGACTGGTTCCGGACTGCCAGCCTGAACACCTTGACGGGATCGTCAGACGGCACGAAGAGCGTGAGCTCGGAGGCGATCTGCCGGCGCACGTGCTCGTACGCCGTGTAGCCGTGCCCATGGCGCGCGGTATAGGCTCGGCCGCTGCCGGCGGGGTGCGGCGTCGCCGACCAGAAGGCGCCGCTCTCGTCGTCGCGAATGTAGACCGCTTCGCCGGCCGGGTCGCGGACAGGATCGTTGCGCCACGGCGTCAACCGGTTGTCGTGGCTGTTGCCTGACCAGGTGCAGCCCGGGCCGGTCTCGGTGCACGCGAATCCGAAGCGGGCATGGGCCACGACGTTGACCCACGGGGCGGGAGGCAGCTCCTGCCCACGCACGGGGATGACGTATTCGCGACCGCCGTCGCTGAATCCGCCGAATCCGTTGAAGAACTCCGACTCGCGTGCGGCCTTGTGCGACACCGGAGCCTCGTCCGCGGCTGGCGCGGGGGGCGAGGGCGGCCGGCCCCGCGACGGCGCGGGAGTGGACGGCACGAGGGCACGCGTCAACTGGTTGCGCAGCCCGCCCCCTGCGGCGTCCATCTCCGCCCGCGCGGTCGCCCGAAGCAGGCTCTGATCCTCATCCGGCATCCGATCGCAGCGCAGGAAGAAAAGTCCGCCGGGCTTGCCAATCCACGCGCTCTCCGGGCTGCGTTCCGCCAGATCCTCCAGCGCATGCTGCAGCTCCTGGAGATAACTGGCGGGATGCTCGTTGAGGACCACGAGATCGAACGACAGTCCCTTCAGGCGCAGGTACTCGTGCGCCTTCACCAGATCCCGCGCGAGCCCGAGGCCGGCGCCGTCCGCGATGCGCAGCACCAGGATCGGCAGGTCCCCGGAGATCCCGTATTTCCAGAGCTCCCGCTGGCCGCGCCGGTTTCGCTGGACCTCGTCGGTCGCGCGAAGCCGGGGGTCGCCGTAGATGAGGCGCCCGGCAAGCCGCTGGAACAGATTCGTGTCCTCGACCGCCAGACCGAGGTGCCGCAGTTCGATCTGACTGTGGGTACTGGCCAGGGCGAGCGCACGCGCCACCGCGCGGCGGTCGTGATACTTCTCCGCGAGATGCCGTGCGGCCTCGAGGGTTTCGGCATAGCCGGTGGTGAACGTGAACCGCGCAGTCGCCCCTGGCGGGAGGCGCACGGTCTGGCGGAGACTGACGATGGGGTCGAGCACCGGCCCCGTCGTGTTCGACAGCGGCGTACGGGTCGCGACCGCCGCGGGGCGCCCGAGCGTGCCGCCGCGCCCGATGAACTTGGCGCGATCCGTCTCATACTCCAGCGGCGGGTCGAGCCGGCCGCGGCCGCTGAGCACGTGCACGAGATAGACCCGCGCCGTGCCCGACCGCGGGCGCCGCACCGCCACGAGGGCATCGCGTTCGGGGATGGCGAAGGTCTCGACGAACAGATTGCTGAAGGCCGGATGCGCCAGATCGGCATCGCCGGACGCCAGTACTACTTCGGCGTAGCTGGTCAGGTCCAGCAGGCGCGAGCGCGCGGTGTGGTTCGTCAGCGAGACGCGCCGTAGCTCCGCGTCGTCTTCGGGCGACACCACCACTTCGGCCCGCGTCTCGATCCCGTCGTCCAGCCGGCGCGACATGGCGCGGTCTGGCGCAAAGGTGACCTCGTACTCCGCAGGCTCGCGCCGCGTCGGCTGGAACCCGGTGGACCAGACCTCACGGCTTTCGAGGTCGCGCACGTAGTAGAACGCCCCCCAGTTGTCGGCCGTGACGTCTTCGCGCCAGCGGGTGAGCGCAGTCTGCTGCCGGCGGCTGTACCCGCCGCCGGCGTTCGTAATCATGACGGAGTAGGACCCGTTGGAGAGCAGATGCGACCGCGGGGTCAGCGTGTGCGGCGAGCCGTAGCGGCGCATCGACGGCGCCACGGGCAGCCGCGTCGAGGGCACGTGCTGCGCGATTTCGATCGGCGGGTTCTTGAGCGGGACGATATTCGGGATGCGCTCCTGGAGCAGGAGGTCCGCCGCCTGGATGCGTGGATCCGCGTGGAAGCGCAGCTGCATCGGCCAGTCGTGCAGCGCGTTGTCCAGGGCCACGAGGCTCATGCCCTGGTGATGCGCCATGTAGGTCGGAAGCACCACGCCTGGCGGCCGTTCGGCCGGGTTGCGCTCGGGCGTGTAGTCGATGGCCTCGTAGAAGCCGTAGAGGCCCGACATGCCCGCCCGCTGGAGGCGATCGAGGTTGCGGAGCACGTCGTGGGGCACGAGGGGCGCCGCGAGCATCGAGGCGTACGGCGCGACGACCAGGTCATCCCCCAGCCCGCGCTTCAGGCCGAGGCCCGGCACGCCAAAGGCCCGGTACTGATAGTTACGCTCGAGATCCTGGGCGTTGTACGCCGACTCCGAGACGCCCCAGGGTACGCCGCGCTGCGCGCCGTACTGCATCTGCCTGGCGACGACGGCCGTGTAGGTTTCGTCGAGCAGCGTGCCGGGATAGGCGCGCATGACGAGCAGTGGCATGAAGTATTCGAACATCGACGCGCTCCAGGAGAGCAGCGCGCGCGCCGTGCCGGCGGGCGTGAGAGAGCGCCCGAGCTTGAACCAGTGGCCGTGGGGAACCTGCCCGATGGCGATGGCGATGAAGCTGGCCAGCCTTGCCTCCGAGGCCAGCGTGTCGTAGTAGGACGCATCCAGCCGGCCGTCCGTGACGCTGTAGCCGATCGAGAACAACTGCCGCGTGGGGTTGAACAGGAACCGGAACTCCATCTGCTCGAGCAGGCCATCGGCCTGGCTTTCGAGGCGGCGGGTGCGATCGATCAGGCTGGCTGCATGGGCGCGTGAACGATCGAGGGCTGCCCTCGTGCCGTCCGCGTCCGCTCCCGTGCCGAGCGCGGCCGTCGAGTCGTCGCACCATCGGATCAGGGCCGCCAGACTGAGGCCGGGGGGCGGGGGCGGGATGGGCGAACCGGGCCGGGCCGTCCATGGCGCCAGGAGGTCCATCTCCGCGAGACGCTCCGTGATCGCCGCCGCCGCGCGATCGAGCCAGTGCACCGCCTCGACCACGCCCGCCGCGTCGTCGTCGCGGCCGCCCGCGTCCTCGATCTCGCGCACGAGGACTCCGACCGAGGACAGCCGCCCGGCGAGCTGCACCAGAAGCGCGCGCCACCCGATCCAGGTGTCCGGGCGTTCGAGCAGATGCAGGCGCAGGTCTGCCATCTCGGCCTTGAGCCCGCGGCTGGCAGCGGCGGTCGGCGGCGTAACTCCGCCGATTGCGGCCTCCTCGCAGAGCGCGATGGCATCCTCGACGCCCGACAGGATCCGCCGGTCGACGAGCGGATCATGCTCCACCGAGAGTGCGAGGCCGTTTTTGAGTGTGAGCAGATAGCCGGCGAGGTTGCCGCTGTCGACCGTCGAGATGTACGCCGGCACGAGGGGCTGCAGGGTCTGGGTGTCGTACCAGTTGTAGAAATGGCCGCGGTAGCGCGGCAGCGACTGGAGGGTCGCGAAGGTCGGTTCGAGCCTCGAGACGACGCCGGCAAAGGAGACGTAGCCGAAGTCGTAGGCGGCGAGCGTGGAGATCAGCTGCAGGCCGATGTTGGTCGGCGAGGTCCGGTGCGCGACGAGGTCGCTGCGGTCTTCCTGATAGTTGTCCGGAATCAGGTACTGGTCGGCGGGCCCGACCAGGTCCTCGAAGAAGCGCCAAGTGCGGCGGGCGATTTTCCGGAGCGCGGCGCGCTCGGGCGGATCGATGGAGACCAGGTCGTGTGTCAGCGGACGGCCCGTCACGTAGGCGATCCACGGGGACGCCACCCACAGCGCGATCAACGGAAGGGCAAGCAGGAGGTTGCCGGGCGCGACGACCGCCACCAGCACGAACGCGGCGGCGGCCAGCGCCGGAGCGGACCACATCCGTTGAATCACCTGGCGGACGGAGAAGTCCTGCCGGGCCACCAGGTCGGCCGACACCCACTCCAGCCGGCGGCGCCGGCTCACGAGCAGTCGCCAGACGGTGCGGACGATGGCGTCGGACATCAGCCAGCTCTGATGCGCGAGGAAGGTGGCCGAGAGCAGTGACTGGCGGGCGCTCGTGAACAGGTTGTCGCGCTCCGAGGCGACGTGCTGGCGCAGTGGGACGCCGCGCACGCGGCTCGAGAGCGAGCGGGCGACCTGCACGTAGGCGGGGAAGGCGAGGACGGCGACCGCGAGCACCGTCCAGGTGAGCGGCGAGCCCGGGAGCACCGTCCATCCGGCGGCGAGGAGCGCCATGAGCGCGGGGGCGAGCAGGCTGCGCCGCAGGTTGTCGACGATTTTCCACCGGGCGAGCGCGCGCAGGCTGTTGCGCACCGGTCGCCGCGAGGCGTCCGGCACGGTGCGCCAGAGCCAGCGGACGATCTGCCAGTCGCCCCGCACCCAGCGATGCTGCCGGGCCGCGTACGCGAGGTACTGACCCGGATAGTCGTCCACGAGGTGGATGTCGGTGACCAGGCCGGCGCGCGCGTAGAACCCCTCGAAGAGGTCGTGGCTGAGGAGCGCGTTCTCCGGCACGCGGTTGGCCAGCGCGGCGTCGAAGGCGTCCACGTCATAGATGCCCTTGCCCACGTAGCTGCCTTCGTGGAAGAGATCCTGATAGATGTCGGACACCGCCGTCGTGTACGGGTCCACCCCGACATGGCCGGAAAACACCTTCGCGAAGGCCGTCCGGTTGGCGCTCACGACGTTGACGCCGATTCTCGGCTGCAGGACGCCGTAGCCTTCCGTGACGCGGCCGCTCTGCGGATCGAAGCGCGGGCGGTTGAGCGGGTGCGACAGTGTGCCGACGAGATTGCGCGCCGCATCCATCGGAAGCTGCGTGTCGGAGTCGAGGGTGATCACGTATCGAACGGAGGGGAGGGCCGACAGATCGCCGTGCGCGACCACGAAACTGGTGTCCGACGCGCCGCGGAGGATGCGGTTGAACTCGGTGAGCTTGCCGCGCTTCCGCTCCCACCCCATCCACAGCCCTTCGCCCGCGTTCCAGCGCCGTTCGCGATGGAAAAAGTAGAACCGGTCGGTGCCGTGCCGCTCGTTGAGATCGTCGACGCGCCGCCGCGCCGTGTCGAGCAGCGCGGCATCCCCGTCCTTTGACGCGGTGTCGGCATCGGGGAAGTCGCTGAGCAGGGCGAAGTGAAGCAGCGGATCGCGGTTGCCGAGGAAGCGCACTTCCAGATCGTCGAAGAGGGCGGTGATCCGTGCCTCGGAATCCACGATGACCGGGACGGCGACCATCGTGCGGTCGGTCGGCGCGATGCCCTGGAGCATCGCGAGCTTGGGGAGGGGGCGCGGGGGCACCTGCGCGGTCACGATCAGATTCAGCAGGCTGATGACGAGCTCGCTGACCGGCAGGAGCACGATCGCCAGCGTGAGCCAGAGCTCGGCGTCAGTCGCGCCGCGGCGCGCCGCATAGATCAGGAGGCTGGCCACCCCGACGGCGACACCGACCGCGATGGTCCCCAGGTAGCCGGCGGCCTGATGGAGAAACGCGGAACGGGCGAGGAGCTCCCGCGGGCCCGGCCGATACCGCACCTCCCGTTCGAGCTTGAAGCGGCCGCGCGAGATCAGGTAATAGCCGACGTGATGCGAGCGATCGCGCTGCGGGTCATTGGTCACGGCATCGCGGGCGAGCTGGATCGCGCGGCGTGCGACCGTGGTCTCGGGCATCCTGGCGCGCCGCGCGAGCTGCTCGACGGAGTGTCGATA
>JANPJN010000676.1:0-2293 GCA_031425515.1 Acidobacteriota bacterium
GACGTCAAGCGGCGCATCGAGCGGCACCGCTCCAGTGGCACGTGATTCGGGAGAGGCCGGGATGGCTCCCCGCCCTCCCGGTCCGGTTGCTAGAAGCGCAGCCGAGCGCCCACGCCGATCTGAAATCCCCCCACCGTCAGCTTGTCCGAGGCGCCGTCGAGATCCGCCGACCCCCACGTGTACCGCGCGAGGGCGCCGACTCCCATGCGCTTGGTGACGAGGTAGGTGACGTCCACTCCCAGGTTGATCCCGGTCGTGGACTTCTTCACGTCCGCCACCGACACGCCCGACACCGTCGGCGCCGGCTCGGTGACGGTGACGCCGCTCGGCAGGCTCTGCTTGACGCTGAAGAACGTCGGGCCGGCCGACACGCCGACGTCGATCTTGTCGGTGACCGGCACCATCCACGTGGCCATGAGGTGCACGGCGTTCTCCGAGTGGTCGAGGTCGGTCGCCGTGGCGCTCACCGTCCGCTTCCGGTCGTACACCAGCGGGTCCGGCACGGAGGCCGTGATGGCCGCGTCTGCCTTGCTGCCCGTGCGGGAATACCCCAGGCCGACCGCGAGATTCTGCCAGACCTTGTAGCCCGCACTGATGTCGAAGAACCCGCCCCCCTTGACCTTCTGCGACGACGAGACGCTGCCGGGCTCGTCGTAGAGCGTGAAGGGGCTGTTCGTCTCGAGGGTGTGCGAACCGCTCTGCACGCCGACGGTGGCGTTCACGAATCCGCGATCCGTCCACGTCATCTGGGCCTCGGCGCGAGGCGCGGCCATCGCGCACAGCGCGACGCACAGCAGTCCGGCGTTCATCGTCTTCAAATTACTGATCTCCTGTGTGGCTGACGCCTGATCGGGCCCGGCGCCTCGGCTGAAAATGTGTCGCCCATGGTAGCACGCACGCGTGTGATTCTGTGCCGCCAACAGGGACGATTCTCCCATGACAGACCCTCAGGCTTGTAGTATCATCCTGCCATCCCACGCCCTTCCCGGAGGGCTCCAGAAACAGTCGAGGTCTGACATCAGTATGGAACAGAAAAGGTTTGTTCTCTGTTCGGCGGCCGCCGTGCTCGCGCTCGCGGTCGCGTGCTCCAAGTCGTCCGAATCGCCCGTGGCGCCGAGCGCCGCCGCCAACCTGCCGGCCGACGCGGCCAGCGACGGATCCACGCTCAAGGTCACGGCGCCCGCGGCCGTCTCGCCGATCAACAACGCGCAGCCCGACGGCTCGGTCGTGCTGCTCGCGAGCAAGTCGCAGGGCAAGTTCGCAAACGTCACCCCCTCCTACGAGTACGAAGTGAAGAACGCGGCGGGCTCCGTCGTGTACGCGCGTGTCACCGGCGGCGTGGGCTCCGGACCCAACAACGTCGAGCACACGGTCGAGGGCAGTCTCGAATTCGATGCGGCCCACACCTGGCGCGTGCGCGCCGTGGTGCCTGGCGCGGTCGGCCCCTGGTCCGCCGCCGCGTCGTTCCGAACACCGTCGGGCGGCTACATCAGCGCCAGCGAGATCTTCGATCCGCTGACCAACGGACGGACCATCGGCACCCCCTCGGGACCGGTCAATTTCCTAGCCGGGAAGGGCGCCGAGTTCACCGCACACTCGGCCTTCGTGCGGTATCAGCTTCCGGTCACGCTGCAGGCCGGCGAGTTCTCGATGATGGTCACCGGCATCGATGAGGGCTCCCCCGGCGACAAAAGCAAGGTCATGAGCATGCAGGAAGGCGGCGGTGACATCACCACCAACGACTATCGCTTCACCGCCGAGAAGCGCGGTCGGGCCTACGTCAATCCCGGCGCCGTGACCTTCCGCGTCATCAGCGGCGACTCCAATCACGCCAGCGGCCGGGTGAACGACGGCGCCCGAATCGTCGTGCCCATGAACGACGAATCGTGGTACTTCTGGAAAATCGCATGGGGCGGCAACCGAGCCTCCCTCGAGGTTCGCGCCGACGGTCCGAGAGGTCGGGTACTCTACGCGAGTTCGGTGAGCATGGGAGGGTTTGCGTATCGCCCCGATCCCCACGTGCTGTTCCTGGGACAGCCGAGCGGCCGCGCGGGCGAAGGCGACGCGACGATCCCCGGCATGATTATCAAGAACGTCTGGGTGTCCGCGCGTCCGCGTCCGACATTCCCCGGCGAATAAGCGCAGCGCCCACGCAGAAGGCAGAGGAGCTCAACTCCTTTGCCTTCTGCCTTTTACCTTTGCCTTCCGTGTCCCTCACGCGTTACCATGAGGACACCCCAAGCATGGCCACCAACGCGTTCCGCCTGCACTACCTCGCCAAAGCGGCCGCAGG
>JANPJN010000677.1:0-5430 GCA_031425515.1 Acidobacteriota bacterium
CCTGGTCACGGGGGTCGCGACGACCGGTGCGCGCCATGAGCCCGTCGCTGCACCGGGCGCCGTCCCCGGTGCCGTGGTCGTGGCGGAGCTCTTCACCTCCGAGGGCTGCTCCAGCTGCCCGGCCGCGGACGAGCTCCTGCGCGAGTGGCTCGCGACCCAGCCGGTTCCGGGTGTCACGATTCTCGGACTCGGCGAACACGTCGACTACTGGGACCGCCTGGGCTGGCGCGACCCCTTTTCGTCGGCCACGTTCTCGGCCCGGCAGTCGGCCTATGACGCAGCGGTGTTCCGCGACAACCGCGTCTACACGCCACAGCTGGTCGTCGATGGCCGTCTCGAAGCCGTCGGCAGTGACGCCGGCGCTGTCCGCCGCGCCGTGGTCGAGGCGGCGCGGCATCCGAAGGCGATCGTCAACCTCGCGACGTCAAGCGAACGCCCCGACCGACTTCAGGTGCAGGTTCGGGTGCAGGTGCCCGCACGCGTGCCACGGCAGGGTGCCGCAGACGTCGTGCTGGCCGTAACCGAAGACGGCCTGGCGACGAAGGTGGCGCGTGGCGAGAACGGCGGTCGGACGCTGCGCCACGCCGCCGTCACGCGGTCGCTCACGACGATCGGCGTCGTTGATGCGGGCACCGGAGACCACACCGTCCACGGGTCCGTGCCGCTGTCGTCTGGCTGGTCGAGGTCGAACGTGCGCCTCGTGGCCTTCCTGCAGGAGCGGGAGAGCCGGCGGATTCTCGGAGCGGCATCCGTTGGGCTCGCTGGCGCCCTCACGCAGACCGGAGACTCGCGATGAACCGACGAGCCCCCCTATGAGACGTCACATCACGGCCGGGCTGGTGTCCGCGATCGTCGCCGTCGCGGCGGCCACATCCTGCGGCAGCCCATCCGCACCTCTGGGGCCCTCGTCGGCCTCCGGCCCCGCGATCCGGGACGACGCTGGGCTCTTCGGGCTGTTCACGGTGACCGATCCGCACGGGACCTACACCGTGTTCCCGAACACGGAGGCCTTCACGACCGGGCGGCTCAACGGGTCGGAGGCCCACCGTCCGGTCATTCGCGTGGTCCTCAACGCGACGGCGGCCGGTGCTCTCGTGGACGGGCGCCTGGGCCCGGGCTCACGCTTTCCCGAGGGGTCGATCATCGTCAAGGAGATCCGGTCCACGGCCAACGCACCCACGACGCTCTATGCCGTCATGGTGAAAGACCGTGCCAATGCGCTGGCCGGGGACGGCTGGCTGTGGGCCGAGTACGGCCCCTCAGGGTCGGTGGCGTACCCGGTCTCGAGCCGAGGAGGCGCCTGCACGAGCTGCCATCTTCGTGAAAACGGCCCCGCGAACGATCTGGTACGAACGTTCGAACGGCAGCGGTAGGGTCAGCAGCGTGTCGTGTGCGCGGCAGGAGAATCCGCCACGCCGCCGGACCTCGTGGGTATCGGCCTGAAAACCATCACGTGTCTCAGCGCAAACGCGTCAGGACTCACACGCGAGCCGCGGACGGCGGCTGACGCGGCCCGGCGAACTCGCTGATGATCATGCCGCTGAGGAACACCGCGACCGCTCCGACCAGATTCAGCCACAAGAACGAAATACCCGTCGTCGAAACGGCCAGCACGGTGAGCAGCCCCACGATCAATCCCACGAACGCACCCGTGCCGTTGGCGCGACGCCACAGGATGGCCAGCATGAAGACGCCCAGAATCGATCCATAGAAGAACGACCCGAAGCGGTTCACCACTTCGATCAGCGAACCGAGCTCAGAGGCCCAGATCGCGACGATGCTGGCGAAGAGACCCCAGAAGGCGGTCGCGAGCTTCGATACGTTCAGGTAGTGCGCGTCGGTCGCCTCGACCTTCCAGTACCGCTTGTAGAAGTCGATCACGGTGGCGGTTGACAGCGAGTTCAACTCAGCCGCGATCGAGTCGGTGGCCGCGAGGATGATCGCCACCATCATCAATCCGACCAGGCCCACCGGCAGGTAGGTCGTCAGGAACGTCGGGAAGACGTAGTTGACGTCGTTGTAGTTGCTGTCGCCGGAGACGCCCTTGACGATGGCGACGGCCTGGCCGCGGATGCGCTTGAGCTCGGCGTCGGCCGCCAGGAACTCCACCTCTCCATCGCGGCCCGTACCGCGCTGCCACGCCGTCGCGGTGGTTTCGGCGGCCTGACGGCGCGCGGCGACCGCCGTGTCGAACTGCCCCTGCAGCGCGGCGTAGTCAGATGCACGCGCGCTCTGCTGGACTTCTCGCTCGTGCACCGCGTTGAACAGCATCGGCGGCGGCGTGAAGACGTAGAAGCCGTAGACCAGGATACCCACGAGCAGGACCAGCACCTGCAGCGGGATCTTCCAGTAGGCGCTCATGAGCAGCGAGTGCCGCGCGGAATGGAGCGAGTCGGCGGTCAGGTAGCGCTGCACCTGGCTCTGGTCGCAGCCGAAGTACGACAGCATCAGGAACGTCCCGCCGATCAGTCCAGACCAGAAGGTATACGTCTGCTGCGGGTCCCACGTGAAATCAATCGGCTTGAGCCGGCCCGTGACGCCGGCCAGATGCATGGCGCCGGAGAAACCGATCTGATCGGGCAGCCCCAGAATCAGCAGCAGCACAGTGACGAGCAGACCGCCGATGATGAGCACCATGATCTTCACGTCGGTCCAGGTCACCGCCTGCACACCGCCGAACACGGTGTAGACGATGGCCGGCAGCCCGATCAGGAAGGCGGTCGCCGTCACGTCCAGGCCGAGGATGATCGACATGACCACCGCCGGCGCCGAGATGATCACGCCGCACGACATCCCGCGCTGCAGCAGGAACAGCAGACTCGTCAGCGAGCGGGTCTTGGGGTCGAACCGCCGCTCGAGATACTCGTACGCGGTGTAGACGCGCGCGCGATAGAAGAATGGCACGAGCGTCACCGACAGGATCACCATGGCCAGGGGCAGGCCGTAGTAGAGCTGTATCAGCCGCATGCCGTCGGTGTAGCCCTGGCCGGTGGTGCCGATCATCGTGATCGCCGACAACTGCGTCGCCATCACCGACAGGCCCGCGGCCCACCAGGGGATGCTCCGATTGGCGAGGAAATACCCCTCGAGATGCTCGCGGTCCTTCGTGCGGCGCAGGCCGTCCCACACGATCCAGGCCATGACGCCCACCAGGATGATCCAGTCGATGTAGTGCATGGGCGTCAGAGAAACAGGCGGGAGACGAACCAGAGCGTTGCCAGCGTGAGCGCCTGGACGACAAAGACGAGCACGTAGTGGTGGCGGATGGGTGGGGCGTCCCGTTCTTCCAGGTCCGGCTCGTTGGTCCTCACAGTGCCTGCACTCCGTCCTCAGGCGCCATCGGCGCGTGCGAGCGTTCTCCGTCGATGGGTACGACCATCATGGCTCCCCGTAGTATATGGCCCGGGTAGGGGCCGCGTTCGCGGGCTCGGCGGCCGGGCTCGTCTGTCCTTGTCTGAGACAAGGTGTCCGGATATCGTGAATGCGCACGTCTCGGTTCACTTCTCAGGAGTCTTCATGCCACCCAGCGCAGGTCCTCGCTCCAGACGCGCTCTGGTCATCGCGCTCGCGACCGCCGTGACGCTGATGATCGCGGCCCTCGTCCAGCCCGCGCACGCCCAGGATGCGGCGTTGTTCGCCGAGGTCGATCGGACGATGGAGCTCTATCGTCTCGACGCCCACATCCCCGGGATGGTGTGGGGCATCGTGCAGGACGGCCGGCTGGTCCACGTGAAGGGAGCCGGCGTGCAGGACGTGGAGGCGAAGCGTCCCGTCACCGCCGACACCCTCTTCCGGATCGCGTCGATGACGAAGGCATTCACGGCCCTGTCGATCCTCAAGCTTCGAGACGAGGGCAAGCTCGCGCTCGACACCGCTGTGGAAACGTACGTGCCGGAGTTGCGCGGCTGGAAGTATCCGACAGACGACTCGCCGAAGATTCGTGTGCGCGATCTGCTGACGCACACCGCGGGCTTCGTGACGGACGACCCCTGGGGCGATCGGCAGACGCCGCTCCCCGAAAGCGAGTTCACGCGCCTTCTGCACGACGGCGTGCCATTCACGCGGGCGCCCGGGACGGAGATGGAATACTCGAATCTCGGCTATGCCCTGCTCGGCCGAATCATCGCCAACGTGTCCGGCCAGCCGTACAAAGACTTCGTTCGGAGCCTGATCTTCACGCCGATGGGGATGGCGGCCACCGGATACGACGTGACTGCCGCCCCTCAGGCACGTCGCGCCCTCGGCTACCGCTGGGAAGACAGCGCCTGGAAGCTCGAGCCGACGATGGCGCACGGCGCGTTCGGTGCGATGGGCGGCGTGCAGACGAGTGCCGCCGACTACGCCCGATGGGTGTCGTATCTTCTCTCGGCGTGGCCGGCCCGCGACGGCGCCGATCAGGGACCCGTGCGGCGCGCGAGCGTGCGCGAGCTGGCGCAGGGGTCGAACTTTCCCTCGGTCCGCCAGCGCCCGGGATCGAGCGGCGCCGCGGCCTGTCGTGAGGCATCGACGTATGCGATGGGGTTTTTCGCGGCGACCGACTGCGAGCTGGGCCTGACGCTGAGCCATGGCGGCGGGTATCCCGGCTATGGATCGCATGTGTTGCTTCTGCCAGACTATGGCGTAGGGATCTTCGCGTTCGCCAACCGCACCTATGCGGGGCCGCGCCCGCCGGTGTGGGACGCCGCGGTCACGCTGCTGCGGGCAGGACGACTGCACTCGCGGTCGCCAAAGGCGTCAGCCGCGCTCACTACCGCCTACGCAGCAGCCGTGCGGATGTTCGCGTCGGGCGCCTTGACTGGTTCAACGGACGTGCTCGCGATGAACTTCCTGCTGGACCGCGATGCGGATCACCGGGCCCGCGACGTCGCGGCGCTGAAGGCCGAGGTGGGCGCGTGTGACACGGGCGCGTCGATCGTCCCCTCGGGCACGCTCGCGGGGGATTTCACCTGGACCTGCGAGCGCGGTCGCGTGAAGGGGCAGATTCTGCTGGCGCCCACACCGACACCGCAGATTCAGTCGCTCACATTTACCCGATCGACTCCATAGGAGAGGACACACGATGAGCATGGGCACTCGCTGGGCGTCAACGGCCGCGGCCGTCGCGCTGACCGCAATCGCAACCTTCGCGCAGCAGCCGCCGGCCCCGGCGCCACCCGCCGGCACACCGCAGACGCCACCGCCTGGCGGACGGGCCGCAGGGCCTGGCGGCCGCCAGAACGTGCCGGGCAGTTTCCAGCGCGTGGCCCCGCTCCCGCTCCCGGAGGCACCACAGGACTACGAGCTCAGCGGCACGAGCTACCGCGTGGTGCCGGTGGTCAAGGACCTCGTCAACCCGTGGAGCCTGACCTTCCTCCCGGGCGGCGACATGCTCGTCACCGAAAAGCCCGGACGCCTCCGCATCGTCCGCAACGGAAAACTCGAGCCCCAGCC
>JANPJN010000678.1:0-2188 GCA_031425515.1 Acidobacteriota bacterium
TGATGCTCGCCGGTTCGCGCAGGACGCCGTGCGTGAAGCGGCCGAGATGCCGCGTGATGTCGTGCTGGAAGGCGAAGAGGTCCCAGATCTTGGGGTACTCCGCGTTGCGGCGCCGGGCCGCGTCGATCAGATCCTTGTAGACGCCGGGCTTCGGCGAGGCCTCGATGCCCGGAATGCGGAGCGAGACGCCATCAGGTGCGGGGGCGGACATACCCCTCCGTGGCCATACGCCGGCCCATTGCGTCGTACGCCGCGGGATCGGCAGGGGTGAACGTGGCGAGACCGTCCACGTAGCGGTTGAACATACAGAAGGCGGCCGCGATGAGCACCGCATCGTAAATCTCCAGGTCCGTCGCGCCGGCGGCCCTGGCGGCGTCCACGTCGGCCGTCGTAACGTGGCGGCCTCCCTCCTGCACAGCGGCGGCGATCCGCAGGAGCGCCTTGAGCTTCGGGGTGATGGGTGCTGACTCCGGATCCCGCCTGACGGCATCGACCAGGTCGTAGTTCCCGTCGAGATGATGCGCGGCGGCCGCGCGATGGCTGGCCTGGCAGAAGCCGCAGTCGTTGCGCGTGGACACGTACGTCGCGATCATTTCGCGCTCGCCGCTCGACAGCGTGCTGGGCCCCCGGAGCAGCACTTCGGCGAGCTCGCGCATCGGCTTTGCGGTCTCGGGCCGGTAGGCAAACGCGCTCGTAATGCCGGGAAGACCGGCTGGCAATGCGATATGAGGCATGAAGGTTTCCGTTTCCGGGACGCCGCGGGATTGTAGGTGGCCGGTCGGGCTGGCACAATACTGCGAACGAACTACTGCGAATGAACTAGCAGGCCGTGGGCGTGGCCCGGGCGTGCTACGGCTGGCAGGCGGCGCGCTGCTGCTGCAGCGGCTTGTAGAGATGCGTCTTCTTCACGGCCTCCTGCTGCTCGGAGGTATTCCAGGCGCGGATCGCACCGGCGCAGTCGCCGAGGTTCTTGAGCGCGACGCCGAGAAAATAGTGCGGCAGGTAGGGCTCGTAGTTGCCGAAGCCGGAGATCGTGATGCGCTCGCCCGTGTCCTGACCGTTCTGCTGCACCGCCAGGGCGAGCATGTCGCGCGCTTCCGTCCAGCGGCGCCGGTTGCTGGCGTCCACGCCCTTCCGGAAGCTGTCCTTGTAGTCGCCGGCGGGAGGCGTGGTCGCCACGCGAGCCCCGGCACCCGCACTGTCGCGGCCCGTGCTGGCTGGTGCGCTCTGGACGGCCGTTGGCGGCGCCTTCGCCGGCTCCTGAGGGGCGGCGGCCTGCGCGGGAGCGGTCGCGACCTGTGTGCCGACGTCCGGCATGCGGGACATCGGCGGGAGTGACTTTCCGATCTCCTCCCCCTTCTCGCGCAGCACGGCGGCTGCCTGCTGTTCCTTCTGCAGGGCGGCACTCAACTGGACGTAGTCGCCTCGCGCAGCGCTGGCCTGTTTCGTTGCGCGCTCGGCCCGCGCCAGCAGCGCCATCGCTCCCGCGTTGTCTCCCTTCCGCACGAGGTCGGTTGCGCTCCGCGCCAGTTGCGCGGCTTCGGCCGACTGGGCATCGGCTGTCGTCAGCGAGGCCTGCATCCTCGTCTGAATATCCCGGCTCCGGGTCTCGATCGCATCGAGACTGCTCTGGATGGTCTTGAGCTCCTGTGCGACCTCCTGGAATTGCTGCTTCTGCCGCGAGACCGTCACTCCCAGCGCCGCGACGACGAGCAGCAGCACCACCGCCGCGATGACTGCGATCGTGAGCGTCCGCTTCTGACGGCGCAGCCGGTTGGCCGCCTCCGCCTCGCGCTCCGCGCGCAGGCGCTGCTCTTCCGTCCGCGCGTCGGCCGCGGCCCGCTCGGCGGTCCGGACATATCGCGTGCGCCATTCCAGGACGGCAGCCGCCAGCACGTCGTGGAAGATCTGATAGCTCTCTCTCGCGGGCTGATCCGGGGGCGGCGCGACGGGAATGAGAATGCGATTCTCTCCTCCGGACAACCGCAGCAGCAGCGGCCGGATCTGCTCCAAGTCCCGCCGCGCGTACTGCGCAAGGTCCTCGACCCCCAGCGCGATCTTCGTGCCCGACGGCGTGACGAGGAACTGGAAGATGGCCGCCGCGATATCTCGCTCGTCCGCCGTGAGCGCGTCGAGTGCCGCATCGAGGTGCGTCGAGACGATGTGGCCGGCGCCGCCGAGACTCTCG
>JANPJN010000679.1:0-3601 GCA_031425515.1 Acidobacteriota bacterium
GTGCGTCGATCGCGGACCAGGAACGCGTCGCTCACGGGTGTGTTGCGGTAGCGGTCTTCGTCGATCGTCAGCATGCCCTCGTCCACGCAGGCATTCAGCAGCATCCGGAGCGGCTCCGGCTGGGCGCCGCACGCGTCGGCCAGTTCGGAGAGCGAGGCGTGGCCGCGCGCGATCGCGGTGAAGACGCCGAGCTCGGTGGCGGCAAACAGCACCATCGACGACCGGTACGCCAGAGCCAGCCGCATGAGCAGCGCCGGATTGGGAAGGGGACCGCCGGCGGCGGCCGGCGCGGGCGTGTTCTCGGGGGGTGACGACACGGTGTGCGCTAGAGTATATGCGACTTGGAAACCACCCCCGCAGCCGCTTCGGTCACCGATGAAGCACGGCCACGGAGTGCGCGGTTTCGAGCGGCGCCCGGCAGACCGAACCCGATGAACCGCCGGCAGTTCGTGGGCGTGCTCGCAGCCCTGCTGCCCGTGACCAGTGCGGCATGCGCACGGCGACGGCCTGGCGGCCTGCCGGATTTCGTCGCACTCATCGATCGGGTTGGGCGATCGGTTGTGGCCGTCGGCGACGGCCGGCAGACGCTCGGTTCGGGATTCGCCGTCGGGTCACGGCTTGTCGTCACGGCCGCCCACCTGGCGCTCGCGGCCGGTTCGACGATCGACGTCAGCGTTGGCGGCGTCCGGCAGCCTGCTCGTCTCCTCGGCACACGGGAGGAGGACGACATCGCGCTGGTGGAAGTTGGCCAGGACCTTCCGCCGCTGCGCCTGGCGGCGAGCGCGCCGGCCGTCGGTGAGTGGATTGTGGTCGTGGGTAATCCGTTCGGTGGGGGCATGACGGCGACCGCAGGCATCGTCAGCGGGGCGCCCGGGTCCATCACCGCGACGCCGGAGCTCGCGCGCCGGCTTCAGATCAATGCGTCGGTGAATCCCGGCAATTCCGGCGGGCCGGTCTGCAATCAGCGCGGCGAGGTCGTCGGCGCCACGACCACCCTGGTCGCCGGAGGACAGGGGCTCGCGTTCGCCACGCCCGCGGCGGCCATCCGCGCCTTCCTGACGTCTCTCGGACAGTAATCAACTGCCCCGGCTTTCAAACATCCGCTGTCCCTGGAGGACCAGCGAACGCTGCTGCTCGCGCAGCGTTCGCCGGCCACGAGGGGTGCCTGTCTCTAGGGAACGAAGTTGAAGATGCCGGAGGACCAGCCCCCGTTGTTCATGTTGTGCAGCAGCACGATGACCGGTGACGGGAAGCGCGTCGTGTTCACGTCCGGGAATCCCGCCGCGTTGTAGTAGAGCGCCGTGCAGCCGCCGCTGTCGTCGAGCAGGCACTGCCCGACACCGAGGTCGTCCGGCTGCGAGTGGGCGTTGTCGTACGCCGCGCCGGCCCCTTCGAGCGCGTCGATGATGCCGCTGAAGTAGTCATACACATCTTCGAGCGACTCGATCTCGCCGGGATTGAACGCCGTGATGAGGTCCTGGGCGGCGTTGAAGGCTTCCGGACCGATGAAGAACACGTCGTTCCCTGCGACGTTCGTCGTGTCGAACCCATACCCTTCGATCTGGCTTCCTCCGATTCCGGGTGCATGGAAGGATAGAGAAGCGCCGCTGACGAGGTCTCCGAGGCTCACCGTGTCCAGATAGGAGGTGAGGAGACTGTTCGCCGCGAGGACCGCGATCATCTGCGAGACCTCCTTCATGATGGGCCCGTAGACGTCGTTCACGAGCTTCATCTGGAGGCTCGAGCCGCCCATGAGACCGAGCAGACCGAAGAACGCGGGCCGGGTTCTGCCGTAGAACCCGCCGGGCGTCATCAACTGCGGCGTTGGCTGGAGACCCGCGAAGTATTCACGGGCGCCCGGCATGCGCGCCACCGCGGGAGGGACGTTGCCGGGATCCGGATACTGGAGCGTTACGGAAACGACACGTCCCGTGACGGCGTGGAGATGCGCCGGAATGATGTTGCCCATCAGCCGATTGATCTGCGGCGCGAAGCGCACAACTCCGTGGGGCGTCACGATGATGGTGTTCAGTTGTGCCTGCAGCGCCGCGAGCTCGGCGTTGAGCGTGTTGAGCTGCTGCACCGAATCACCGACTCCGGCCGTGCCGTCCGGGTTCAGGTTGTTGTAGAACGCCGTGACCTGCGTCAGCTTCGCGCTGAGCTGAGCGATCAGGTTGCCGAAGGCGGTGTCGCCCGCGGTCAGCGGGAACCCGGCTGCCGTGAGGGCGGCCGTCGAGGGCAGGAAGCCCACTTCGGGAGCGACCGCCGTGCTCCGCTGCATCGCGTGCCGTCCGGTGATCGGGGCGTTGAGCAGCGCCGCTGTCAGGGCCGTCCGTGCCGCGGCGACATCCGCCGGCGTGCCCAGGGGCGCCTGATACGCGTCGAGCAGATTGTTGAGCCCGGTTGCGACGGCAGCTTCGGCGAGGCCCAGCTTCACGAACTTGGCTGTGTTGCTGGATTGCACCGCGCCGTCAACCACCACGAACTCCCGATCCGCCACGACCGACGAGCCGTCAACCGAGCCGTGCAGCGTGAAGGCGCCTCGGGTATCCGCCGCGGTTACGACCTGTCCGCCGCTGACGGCAGGCGCCGTGCCGGTCGAGCCGAGGCCAGCGACGATGCTGTAGGTGATCGGCGGGAGCGGGGCGACAGGCGTATCGAACGCATCCCGCACCACCGAGGTGATGATGGACGACGCCCCGGACGCGACGACGAGCGAACTGAGGTCGAGCGTCAGCGATGCCGGAACCGCTGGCGCGGGCCCGAGGGAGACGACAAGGTTCACAGCGCTCCCCGGTGCGGCGTTCGCGCCACCTGACGGCGTCTGGCTGCTGACCGCCCCCGCCGGGACAGAGGGATGGTTCGCCTGGGTCACCGTTCCGGGAACCAGGTCGGCCGCGACAATGGCGGCTTCCGCCGCCGCCTGCAGTTGACCCAGCACGTTCGGGACGACCGACACCGCCACGCCTGTCGAAACGGTGATGGCCACGGCCGAACCCTCGGCCACACTCGTCCCGGCCACGGGGCTCTGGCTGATGACACGCCCGGCCTCGATCACCGGATCGGCCGCGAAGGTCGCCGAGGCCGTAAGGCTGACGCCGGAGATCGTTGCGGTCGCCGCGGCCTGGGTCTCGCCGACCACGTTCGGGACGGCCACCATCACCGGACCGAGGGACACCGTCAGGTTGACGGCCGACCCGGGCAGCACACTGGTGCCGGCCACGGGGCTCTGGCTGATGACGGATCCGGCCGGCACCGTGGCGCTGTTCGCCTGGGTGACCGTGCCGACGACCAGCGTTGCGGTCGCGATGTTCGAGGCCGCCGTCGCCTGCGCCTGGCCGACGACGTTGGGCACCGGCACCGGAGTTGGCCCGAGCGAGACCGTCAGCGCGACGGCCGACCCGATGACCACACTCGCCCCGCCGATGGGCGCCTGGCTGATCACGGAGCCGGCAGGCACGACGGCGTGGTTGGCCTGTGAGACGACGCCGACGACGAGTCCGACGCCCGTGATCGCTCCGGCGGCGGCGGCCTGTGTCTGCCCGACCACGGAAGGCACCGTGACCATCACGGGCCCGAGCGAGACGGCAAAGGTGACGAC
>JANPJN010000680.1:0-2557 GCA_031425515.1 Acidobacteriota bacterium
ACCGTGCAGAAATCCGCTCTGAAAGCCGTGCTACTGGCGGCGCTGATGTCGTCCGCAGTTGCATGCACGGCGTTGCAGAGTCTGCAGGCATTCATCCAACCGCCGCGCTTCGATCAGGACACGCAGAATCGCAGCGAGATCCGCCTGCGCGGCACGACCGGCGCGTCGGTTCGTATCTGGGCACGCGTCTCGAACCCCAACGCCTTCGCACTGACGCTCGGTGCCTTGCGAGGCACGCTGCACCTCGAAGGCTCACGTGCCGCAACCGTCGACTTTCCATTCGGCCTCCCGCTGCAGGCACGGAGCGATGACGTCGTGCCGATCGATCTCTCCATCGACTTCCAGGATCTTCCTGGACTCGGCCAGGCGCTCGCGCGGACGATTGCGCGGCAACCGATTTCGTTCGAGATCGAGGGAACGATTGGCGTCAGCGCCGGCCGCCTGGGCATGCAGACACTCGGTCCCATGACGTGGTTGCGCGGCGAGTTGCAGTAAATTGGTTTCTGGGGACTGATTAGCCGCGGGCGTTACGCGCGAAGACATCAGACGGCCTCTCGGAATCCCTCACGCTGGCGCTTCGAACCAGCACAGACCGCCGCTTGACGTCGCCTCCATCCCTCGTCAGACCAGCGACGTGCCGCGCCACACGGCGATCGCTTCAGGTTCAGGCCGTGCTCGAGACCGGCCGCAGGTGCGTTGGACGCCTCTCGGCGAGGTTGCTATCATCTCGCCCCGTATGCGCATGCGGGGCTGGCGGGCAACGGGACTGGCCGGAGCGATTGGCGTGGCGAGCGTGCTGGTGGTTGCCGGCCTGCTGCAATTCCTGGCGCCGGATCTCGCCTATCAGCTGCGCGACCGTATCCGTGAGATCGCGTCGGGCCACAGCCGCCGGACGTTCCGCATCGCGCTCGGCGCGACAACCGGATCCAGCTACCGGATGGGCACGGTGCTGAACCGCTACCTGCAGGAGAAGTCGGGCTACCAGCTGGAGCTGGTCGCCACTGCGGCGCCGGGGAACGTCGGCACGCTCCTCGATCGGAGCGAACGCATCGATCTGGCGACCATCAACAGCGCAGACGAGGACGCGGCGAGGGCGAGCGGCATCGTGGCGCTCGCGGCGCTGGAACCGCAGTACTTCATGGTGTTCGTGCCCAACGCGAGCCCGGTGCTGGAGGTCCGTGACCTCGCCGGACCCGTGAATCCGGGCGCGAGGCAGCCCGGACAGCCGGCGACACTCGGCGAGCGGGTCATGGATTACTACGGTCTGACGGCGGCACCTCCGGGCGGGCCGGCCCCGGGCGTCGCAATCGTGCGCCCAAAAGCAGGGATGCCAGTGGATTTCGAGGCCGGGCTGATGACGGCCGTCAGCAGGACACAGACACTGCACAGCGACCTCATCGAAGAACTGGTCAGTGGCGGAGCGTACCGCCTGGTGCCAATCCGGGACCACGAGGCGCTGGCGAAGTCGATCCCCGGCACGCGGCCTGGATTCATTCCCTCGGGGCTCTATGGGCCGGACCGGCGGATTCCGGCTGAACCAGTGCCGACGATCACTACGACCCAGCTGCTGGTGGGCCGGGCGGATCTGCCGGGCCGCGTGGTCCGCGATCTGCTCGACGTGATCTACGACCCGCGCTTCGCGCGCGACCTGCAGTACGACCTCAGCGAACAGAGCGGGCGCACCGTCGCGAGCCTGCTCCTGCACCCGGCGGCCGACATCTACTATCACCGCAACGATCTGCTGACGTCCGACCGGCTCGGCCGCCTGTCGTTTGTCGCGTCCTGCATCGCGGCGCTCGCGGCGGCGCTCCAGTTCGTCGTCCGGTATCGGCGGAACGAGCAAGTGCGGAGGCGAAGGAGCCTGCTCCGAGCGGAGATCGCGAAGCTCGACGCCATCCATCAACGCGTTGAAGCGGTCCGCGATCCGCGCGAGGCCGAAAAGTTGATGCGCGACGCACACGATCTGCTGTCCAACGCGGAGCGCGACGCGGCCGCTGGTTTGCTGGACGCGCCCGGGATCGATTCGCTGCGATCGCTGCACCACGTCTGCTGGCTCTCGATGCAGCAGCGGAGTCCTGCCCGCGAGATGCCGGAATCCGCACCCGTGCCGCCAGCCGCCCCTTCAGCCCCGCCGGACTTCACCGCGCCCGGCCCCGGTCCGATGACCCGCTCCTGAGGCGCGCGTCCACGTGCGCGACATGGTCATCGGAGTCGCCGAACTGGTCGAACCGGATGCGGACGCCATCGGCGTCGAGATCGCAGCGGCAGCCTCGTTGACGGCTATTCCGCGCGCAGCGCGGCGCACGGGTCGATCCTGGTCGCGCGGCGCGCCGGCAGCCATGCCGCCATCAGCCCCACCGCCATCAGCAGCAGCGTGACGATCGCGAACACGATCGGATCGGTCGGCGTCACCCCGAACAGGAACCGCTGCAGCACGCGCGTCACGCCCGCGGCCCCGGCGAGGCCGGCGATCAGGCCGGCGGCGACGACGCGGAGGGCGCGCGCGAGCACGAGGCGGATCACGTCGCGTGGTTCGGCGCCGAGCGCCATGCGCACG
>JANPJN010000681.1:0-6701 GCA_031425515.1 Acidobacteriota bacterium
CGCGCGAGCTGCTGCGTGATGGTGCTGCCCCCTTCGGACCGGCGTCCGGTCTCGAAATTCTTGAGCACGGCGGCCAGCACGCGAATGCCGTCCACGCCAGCGTGATCGTAGAAGCGCTGATCCTCGACCGAGATCACAGCCTTGATCAGATTGGGCGACATCTTCTCGAGCGGCACGTCGATCCGCTGCTCCTTGAAGATCGTGAAGACGGGCCGGTCGGACGCATCGAGGATGGTCGTGGACTGGGCCATGTCGCCAATCGCGCGCAGCGCGGTGCGGTCGGGCAGGCCGGCGGTGAGGTCGTAGCTGAACCACGCGGCCCAGCCCGCAGTCAGAAAGACCGCCACGGCCAGCAGCGTTACCACCCCGGTCAGCAGTCTGGGGCGGCCGGCCAGTGCGGTATGGATGAACTCGAAGCGCGGCAGTCGTCGTCGCATCAGGGCACTTCGCACGCAAAATAAAGGCCCGCGGCCGGGGTGGCCCGGCGCGCAGACGGCAGACGTCCCACGGTATCAGCCTGCAGCGCCAAATGCGCCCCAAAAACGGCTGCCCTCCGTTTGATGGCCCTCGCGCGAACACCGGGGCGGGGGCTGCACAACGGCCGAAAGGTCTGCTACACTCCGGCGCATTATGAGCACCCTCTTGCGCGTTGCCCCCCTGCTGCTGCTTGCC
Organism: Acidobacteriota bacterium; assembly: GCA_031425515.1. GTDB lineage: Bacteria > Acidobacteriota > Vicinamibacteria > Vicinamibacterales > 2-12-FULL-66-21 > JALZOC01. Next base: position 673 of record JANPJN010000681.1, read on the forward strand.
TTCGCCCTCCAGACCGCCGCCCCGGAACCCGGGTGGACGAGCCTGTTCAACGGCAAGGACCTGACCGGATGGAAAGTCGTCAACCCCGCGTCGTGGACCGTCAAGGACGGCGCCATCGTGGCCAACGGCACCGCCGGACATGTGTACTACGACGGCGAGTTCCGGAATCACGCGTTCCGCAATTTCGAGCTCAAGGTGGACGTCATGACCCGGGCCAACTCCAACGGCGGCGTCTACGTGCTGACGGAGTATCAGGAGGCCGGGTTCCCGAAGAAGGGCTTCGAAATCCAGGTCAATAACTCGTATGTGCGCGATCCCGTGAAGACGGGCAGCCTCTATCACGTGCAGGACGTCAACGAGGCGCCGGCCAAAGACGACGAATGGTTCACCGAGCACATCATCGTCAGCGGCAATAAAATCACGGTGAAGGTGAACGACAAGCAGACGGTGGACTGGACGCAGCCGGCCGACTGGAACGGCGGACGGGAAGGGGCGGGGCGCGCGCTCGGCGCGGCGGGGACGATCGCGCTCCAGGCGCATGACCCGAACAGCACGGTCTACTACAAGAACATTCGGATCAAGCCGCTCGACTGAGCCGGTGAGGGTGCGTCAGGCGGCCGTCAGGCCGTCGCGCACCTCGGCGACAATCTCGAAGGTCCGCAGGCGCGCGGCGTGGTCGAAGACCTGGGCCATCAGGATCAGTTCGTCGGCTTGGGTCAGGTCGATCAGGGCCTTCAGCCGCGCGCCGACGGTCTGTGGCGAGCCGATCGCGGCGTAGGCCATCGCGTGCTCGACGCCGGCCTGCTCGAACGGCGTCCATCGGCCGTCCATGCTGTCCACCGGCGGCTGGAGCGGGCCCGGCGTGCCCCGTCTCAGGCTCACCCACTGCTGCTGGAGCGATGTGGCGAGGCGCGCGGCGTCCTCGTCTGTCTCCGCCGCCACGGTGCTGACGCCCACCATCACATGCGGACGAGCGAGCCGCTCGGAGGGCCGGAACTGCCGCCGATAGACGTCGAGCGCCTGGATCAGGTAGTCCGGGGCGAAGTGCGAGGCGAAGGCGTACGGCATCCCGAGCGCGGCCGCGAGCTGCGCGCTGAAGAGGCTGGACCCTAGCAGCCAGATCGGCACCTCGAGCCCGGCGCCGGGAATCGCCCGGATCACCTGCCCGGGCGAGATCGGCCCCAGATACGACCGCAGCTCCTGCACGTCATGGACGAAGCCGTCTTCGGTCGCGGACGCGTCGCGTCTGAGCGCCAGCGCGGTCGCCGGGTCTGTGCCGGGGGCCCGGCCGATGCCCAGGTCGATCCGCCCTGGAAACAGCGACTCGAGCGTGCCGAACTGCTCGGCAATCACCAGCGGCGGATGGTTGGGCAGCATCACCCCTCCCGAGCCCACCCGGATGCTCCGCGTGCCCGCGGCCACGTATCCGATGACGACCGCTGTTGCGGCGCTGGCAATGCCCGGCATGTTGTGATGCTCGGCCAGCCAGAAGCGGTGATAGCCCCACCGCTCCGCGTGCTGCGCGAGATCGAGTGTGCTCGAGAGCGCCCGGGCAGCCGAGCCCCCCTCGATGATGGGCGAGAGGTCGAGCACGGAGAAGGGGACGTTGTCGGCCATGGTCATAAGACGGGGTGCCGGGTGGGAGCGTCCCGGAGCCGGGGGCGCGATCGGGCGTCAGGCGCGGACCTGGTCTGTCGAATCAACAACTTAGCCTAAAGATGAGTGTCCCCCTACGGAGAGGACGGCCTGGTCGAAGGCGCGGGCGACGACGGCGAGGGGGCGGTCGCCGTCCACGACACGGACGGTGGGGCGCTGGCGGTACCACTCGACGAGCGGCGCGGTGTTGGCCGCATACGCTTCGACGCGGCGGCGCACCACGTCTTCATGATCGTCCGCCCGCGTCACGAACGCACCGCCGCACGACGCGCAATACTCGGTCGTCGGCGCCCCGGTGTCGGCCTGGCCGCAGCTCTCGCAGATCCGCCGCGACAGGATGCGTTCGAGAATGACGTCGGCCCGGACGTCCAGGAACACGATCGCCAGCGGCCCTCGCGCCGCCACGATCCCGTCGAGCGCGACCGCCTGCGGCAGCGTCCGCGGAAAGCCGTCGAGCACGAATCCCCGCGCCGTGTCGGGCTCCTGCAGACGCGCCTCGACGACCCGGATGATGAGGGCGTCCGGCACCAGCCCCCCGGACGCGAGGGTCGCTTCCACCTCCCGGCCGAGCGGAGTCGCGCGCGCGACGGCGTCGCGCAGCATGTCCCCGGTCGAAATCTTCGGGATCCCGTGCCGGCGCGCGAACTGCGCCCCCTGCGTCCCCTTGCCCGAGCCGGGCAGACCCACGAGGACGATATTGAACGGCGGGAGCGCCGGGGCGGGCTCTGCCGCCGGCTGCTGCGCCTCCGCCGGCTGGGTGTCGGACACCGGACGATCTCCTCGGCCAGAGCCAGGAAAAGGCACGCCGGCCGGACGGCGGCGTGGCTGGAGCATGTGCGCAAGAGGGTACCACAACGACCCGGCGCCACGGTCGAGTCGCCATGGTCCCTCAGGCCCCTTGACGGACGGCAATAATCAACCGTATAGTTGCGTAGTTGTGTAGTTGATTTACAGAGGACGCCAGAACATGCAGACCATCCCCCCCGTCCTGACCGCCGCGGCCCTCGCAGACCTGACGCGCGCGCGCCCCGACGTCCGGCTCCTCGATGTGCGGACCCCCGGCGAATACGCGACCGCACACGTTCCGGGCTCCTACAACGTGCCGCTCGCGGCGCTATCCGAGCACGGCCGCGAGATCAGCACAGTCGATGCCCCGGTCGTGCTCATCTGCCGGTCCGGCCAGCGCGCACGTCAGGCGGAAGCGGCGCTTGCGGCGGCCGGGATGCAGCACCTGCACGTGCTCGACGGCGGGCTCCAGGCCTGGGACGCCGCCGGGCTGCCCGTGCGCCGCCGCAAGGGTCCCATTTCGCTCGAGCGCCAGGTCCGCATCGCGGCCGGCGCCATCGGCGCATCGGGCGCGCTCCTGGCCCTCGCTCTGTCCCCGCTCTTCGCTATCATCCCCCTCGTGATCGGAAGCGGCCTCCTCTTCGCAGGGCTCACCGACACCTGCGGCATGGCGATCGTGCTCTCCCGCCTTCCATACAACAGAGGGGCGGCATCGTGCGACGTGGGCGCCATGGTCCGCGCACTCAACTCCGGAAGAGACGCCGGCACGCCATGACGCCCCTCGCCTACCTCCTGGCCGCAGGCGTCGGACTCGTCCTCGGAGCCCTCGGGGGTGGCGGCTCGATTCTCGCCGTGCCGATTTTTGTCTACGCGCTCGCCATGGATCCGAAGATCGCCATCGCGATGAGCCTGCCGATCGTCGGCCTCACGAGCCTGGCCGGCGCCTGGGGGCACTGGCGTGAGGGCCACCTCCAGGTGAAACAGGCGCTCATCTTCGGAATCGCCGCCATGCTGGGCGCCTTCACCGGCACACAGCTCGCGGGTTTGATCTCGGGCCGCACGCAACTCGCCGCCCTTGCCGTCGTCATGGGCGCGGCCGCACTCTCGATGCTCGCGCCGACCCGCACACCAGCGGACGCTCCGGCCGGTTCGCCGTCCCTCGTTCTCAGCATCGTGACGGGGCTCCTGATCGGCGTGCTCACGGGTCTCCTGGGTGTCGGCGGCGGCTTTCTCTTCGTGCCCGCGCTGGTGCTCTTCGCCCGCCTGCCCATGAAGCAGGCGATCGGCACCTCCCTGCTCGTCATCGCCATGAGCTCTACCGCCGGACTCCTCGGCTATCTCGGCCACGTCCCCGTGGACTGGGGCGTCGTCATCCGCTTCACCACCGCGGCCATCGTCGGGCTCGCGGCAGGCGTGTACCTCGTACGCTTTCTCCCCCACCAGTCGCTGCGGCGCGCCTTTGGCGTGTTCCTTCTGGTCGTGGCCGGCTGGATGCTCTTTCAGAACCTGCGCGCGCCCGGCGACACGCTCCATCGCTCCGTGATCCTCACGACCGAAGAAGGCCTGACATGATGATCTTCAAGCGGCTCTACGACACGAAGCTCGCGCAGGCGAGCTACCTGATTGGCTCCGCCGAAACGCGGCAGGCGGTGGTCATCGATCCGAACCGGGATATCGAACAGTACCTCCGTGCGGCGTCAGACGAGGGGTTGACGATCACCCATGTGACCGAAACCCACATCCATGCCGACTTCGTCTCCGGCAGCCGGGAGCTCGCCGCGCGCACCGGGGCGACGCTCCTGCTGAGCGATGAGGGAACCGCCGACTGGAAATATGCCTTCGCCGCGGGGGCCGGCGCCACGCTGCTGAAGGACGGCGACACCTTCGACGTCGGCAGCATCCGCCTGCAGGCGGTCCACACCCCGGGACATACGCCCGAGCACCTCACCTTTCTCGTCACCGACACGACCGCGGCCAGCGATCCCGTCGGCGCCATCACCGGAGACTTCCTGTTCGTCGGCGAGGTCGGCCGTCCGGATCTCCTCGAGCGCGCGGCGCATTTCGAGGGGACGATGGAGGAAGCCGCGAGGACGCTGTACCGGAGCCTCCAGCAGTTCCGCCGGTTGCCGGATGCGCTCCAGATCTGGCCGGGCCACGGCGCCGGGTCGGCGTGCGGCAAGGAAATCGGCGCGGTCCCGCAGAGCACGCTCGGCTACGAGCGCCTCACCAACTGGGCCTTCGCCGAGGGGAACGAGCAGGAGTTCGTGCGGCGCGTCCTCGACGGCCAGCCCGATCCGCCACGGTACTTCGCCGAGATGAAGCGCGTGAACAAGGAAGGCCCACCGCTGCCGCTCGCCCGGTTCGACGAGCTGGTTGCCGGCGGGGCGCTGGTGATCGACGTCAGAAGCGCGGACGCGTTCGCCGCGAAACACATCCCCGGCACGCTGAACATTCCGGCCGGTCGCAGCTTCACGACATGGGCGGGCTGGCTGATTCCATACACCCGCGATCTGGTGCTCATTGGCGGCGACGACAGCGCCTCGTGCGCGGAGGACGCCCGCCGCGATTTGAGACTGATCGGCCTGGACCGCATCGCGAACTGCTTCGGGCCGGCCATCGTCGAGGCCTGGGCCCGTGCGGGCCGCGACATCGGGCGTGTCGCGCGCATCGATGCCGGCTCGCTTGCGACGCAGCTTGCTGCGGGGGCGGTGGCGGTCGTGGATGTCCGTTCGGCCGCGGAGTGGGCCTCGGGCCACATCGCCGGGGCGCAGAACGTGCCGCTCGGCTATCTGCTGGATCGAATCGAGTCGCTGCCGAAGGACCGTCCGCTGGTCGTTCACTGCCAGGGAGGGACACGGTCGGCGATCGCCGCGAGCCTGCTGCAGGCGCACACGTCCGCAGTCGTGATGAATCTCGCTGGCGGCTTCAACGAATGGCGGGCCGGAGGATTCGCGGCCGAGCCAAGCCTGGCCGGCACGGCTGAAGGCGCACTGCCACTCCGCGGCCGGAATGGAGCGGGAGCGTCATGAAGGCCGCCAGCCGGGTGCAGGGGTCTCCGGCGATTCAAGCGCTGGCGATTCAAGCATGAAGCTCGACGAGCGGATGTTTCCGCGCGTGGCCGAACGGTTCAAGGCGCTTGGAGAGCCCGCCCGGCTGCGCATTCTCGACGCGTTGCGCGACGGCGAGCGCACGGTGGGCGACCTCGTGGAGCGGACCGCCCTCAACCAGGCCAATCTGTCCAAGCACCTGCAGCTGCTGCACGCACTCGGGTTCGTCGAGCGGAGGAAGGACGGATTGTTCGTCTACTACCGCCTCGCGGACGAGCACGTCTTCCAACTCTGCGACATCATGTGCCGCCGGCTCTGAGGCGCCGCGGTCAGCGGCCCGTCGTGATTCGTCCCAGCGGCAGCCTGCTGTAACGCGACGTTACGCCGCCCCTCGCTTTGACTCTGGGTGGAGGGCCTGGATGACCGCTTTCGGGTTGCGGGCTGCGACTCGAAGCAGCGCCAACGCCGGACCTTCCGGTGTGCGACGACCCTGCTCCCAGTTTCGCAGCGTCGCCACACTGACGCCGATCATCAGCGCGA
>JANPJN010000682.1:0-5131 GCA_031425515.1 Acidobacteriota bacterium
CTCGAGTACCGGCTGTTGTAGTACGGGTCGTAGACGTAGGAGTAGTACGGGTCGTAGATCACGCCGGGATAGTAGGCGCTGCCGCCGCCGCCGCCGCCGCGCCCGGGCAGCGGCCCGCGGCGATCGACCGCGGTGCCCTGGACGGGACGCCCGTCGCGCGACCTGCCCGAGTCGACGGTCCCGCCGTCGTTCCGGCCGTCACGGCCGGACCCGGCGGTCGAGGACGTGCCGCCGCCGCTGCCGGACGAGCCGCGCGGCACCGCGCGGCCCGACGAGGCACCGCCGCCGCGACGCTGCGATTCGGCGCGCTCGGCGTTCGGCGCGGAGGCCCGTTCGGACGGAGGCGCGCTGGGCATGAAGCCCGAATTCGACCCGCTGCCGGAGCTTCCGCTGCCGGAACTGCCGCCGCCGGAGGGAGACGAGGAAGACGAACCCCCGCTGTCGCGAGGCACGGCCGTGCCGACGGAGTCCCCGTTGGACGACCGCTGCCCGGCCCACGCCGGGGCCGTTCCGATCGCCAACGCCGAGGCCATCACTGCGACGGTGAGTTTCTGACGAATCATGACACGCTCCTCGAGGACCCTGGTCTGCATGGAAGGACAAAGCAACGAGGCTGCCAGCGCACGCGCCCGAAAGACCACGCGATTCCGCCATGTTACTCCTCCCGGAGGGCCGCAGCTGTCCCCAGACGGCCGCACAACCGTCCAGACCTTCGGACACCGAACCTCGTAGAACCCTCGTTTGATACACTGTTCTTCTTCCCCGAACATGTTCCACGCGACAACAGTCCTCTCGGTGCGGCACAACGGACAATCCGTCATGGCCAGCGACGGCCAGGTCACCTTCGGCGACACCGTCGTCAAGCAGTCCGCCCGGAAGATCCGACGCCTGTACAACGACCGCATTCTCGCGGGATTTGCCGGGTCGGCCGCGGACTCGTTCGCCCTGTTCTCGCGCTTCGAGGCAAAACTCGACCAGTACCGCGGCAACCTCGAGCGCTCGGCCGTGGAGCTCGCCAAGGACTGGCGCACCGACCGCCTCCTCCGCCGGCTCGAGGCCATGCTCATTGTCATGGACGGCTCGACGACGTTCCTGCTCTCCGGCACCGGCGACCTCATCGAGCCCGACGACGGGATTATCGCGATTGGGTCTGGAGGCGCTTACGCGCTGGCGGCCGCCAAGGCGCTCGCCCGGCACACGACGCTCGATGCCCGGACCATTGCGGCCCAGGCGATGGAGATTGCCGCCGGGATCTGCATCTATACCAACGCGACGATTACGATCGAGGCGCTCTGACGCGATGGCGATTCAACTTCCCGAGAGCACGGCCCCCGCGCTCGACGCACTCACGCCGCGCCAGATTGTCGTCGAGCTCGACAAGCATGTGGTCGGTCAGGCGAAGGCCAAGCGCGCGGTGGCGATCGCGCTTCGGAACCGCATGCGCCGTCAGAAGCTCCCGACCGAGATCGCCGGGGAGATCGCACCGAAGAACATCCTCATGATCGGGCCGACCGGCGTCGGCAAGACCGAGATCGCGCGCCGGCTCGCGCGGCTCGCGCAGTCACCGTTCATCAAGGTCGAGGCCTCCAAGTTCACCGAGGTCGGGTATGTCGGCCGCGATGTCGAATCGATGGTGCGGGATCTGGTGGAGCTGGCCGTTGACATGGTGCGCGAAGAGCGGGTCGCAGAGGTCCGTGGCCGGGCGCGCGAGGCCGCGGAGGAGCGCCTGCTGGACCTGCTGCTTCCCCCGCTGCCGCCGGCGGCGGCGCACGACGATCAGGCGGCGGCCATCCGCGAGCAGGCGGGGCGCACTCGCGAGAAGCTGCGCGATCAGTTCCGCGCCGGACGGCTCGATCAGAAGCAGGTCGAGATCGAGGTGCGCGAGAAGCACATGCCGTCCTTCGAGATCATCGCCGGGTCAGCCGTCGAAGACGTTGACATCAACATGAACATGAAGGACATGCTGCCGGGGCTCTTTCAGAGCCGCACGCGCAAGCGCCGGCTGGAGGTGCCCGAAGCGCTCGAGGTCCTGGCCCAGGAGGAAGAGCACAAGCTCGTGGACATGGAGAGCGTCGCGCGCACGGCGGTTGGCCGCGTGCAGGAGGCCGGGATCATCTTCATCGACGAGATCGACAAGGTGGCGGGCCGCGAAGGCGGCCACGGCCCCGACATCAGCCGCGAGGGGGTACAGCGCGACATCCTCCCGATTGTCGAGGGGACGACGGTGGGCACGAAGTACGGGATGGTGAAGACCGATCACATCCTGTTCATTGCCGCGGGGGCGTTTCACGTCTCCAAGCCGTCGGATCTCATCCCCGAGCTCCAGGGGCGTTTCCCGATTCGCGTCGAGCTCGAGGCGCTCGGGCGGGAGGAGTTCGTCCGGATCCTGACCGAGCCCCGGAACGCGCTCATCACGCAATACATCGCGCTGCTCTCGACCGAAGGCGTGACGCTCCGCTTCACCGACGGCGCCATCGGCCGCATCGCGGACTTCGCCACGCTCGTGAACGACCGGACCGAGAACATCGGCGCCCGGCGGCTCCACACCGTGATGGAGCGGCTGCTGGACGACGTGTCGTTCGAGGCGCCGGAGCTGGCCGAGAAGGCCGTCACCATAGACGAGGCGTACGTCGAGCAGCGGCTCGCGGACATCGCCGGCAACGAAGATCTGTCGCGTTACATCCTGTGACGACGTCCACACGCGCGCTGCTGATCGTGCTGGTGGCGGCCGGGGTCGCGTGCGGGAAGAAAGGGGCGCCGCTCGCGCCGCTGCACCTCGTGCCCTCGGCGCCGACCGAGGTCGAGATTCGCCGCTCGGGCGCCGACGTCCGCCTCCAGTTCCTGCTGCCGCCCGGCAACGCGAATGGCGCCGGGCCGAGCACGCTCGATCGCGTGCAGGTGTACGCCGTCACGCTGGCGCCCGGGATGCCCGCGCCGCCCAACCGCGAGCTGCTGACCCCCGCGTTCCTCGTCGGGACCGTGCCGGTCAAGCCGCCGCCAGTGGAAGGGGAGCCGTCGCCGGTGGACGGGGCGCCGGACGCAGGGACCGCGCCCGACACGCGGCCGTCGGCGGGGGAGAGGGCCACGTTTGTCGAGCCGATCACGCCGGAGGCGTTGACGCCGTCGGCACGCCCGGCCAGGTTGGGGAAGCGAGCGGCGGAGGAAGCCGCCCGGGCCGCCGGGGCGGCAATCGTGACCGCGGCCCTGGCGCCGGCCGCCGCCCGGAGCGCGGCGACGCTCGTGCCGGCGCTCACGACAGTGCCGACCTCGGGTCTGACCGGCGTCGCCGCGTCGTTCGCCGCCGCCGTGTCCGCCACCATCACGGCCGCGATCCCGAAGCACGCGGTACGGCTGTATGCCGTTCAGGGGATCACGAAGAAGGGGCGGCCCGGCCCGGCATCGACGCGTGTCGAGCTGCCGATCCTGCCCCCGCCGCCCACGCCTGAGGGGGTGCGGGTCACCGTCACCGAAACCAACCTTGGCGTGACATGGACTGTGCCGGCGCCGGTCGCCACACCGGCCACGGCTCCCGTGGCGGCCGCCCAGGCAACCGCCGTGACGTTCAATGTCTACAGCCGCGACGGCGGCGCGCCGCTGAACGCCGCGCCGCTCGACGCGCCCCCCTTCGAACGACCCGGTGTCACGTGGGGCACGGAGGAGTGCTTCGTCCTCCGCGCGGTCGAGAAGTCGGGGGCCGCCTTCATCGAAAGCGCGGCCTCGCCGCCCGTCTGCGTGACGCCGCGCGACACCTTCCCGCCCGCGGCGCCGAAGGCGCTGTCGCTCGTGGCCGGGCCCGGCACGATCAACCTGAGCTGGGATGCCGGCGCCGAGACGGATCTTGCCGGCTACCTCGTGCTCCGAGGCACGGCACCGGACGGCCCGATGCAGCCGCTCACGCCGACGCCCATCACCGCGACGAACTACGAGGATCGGGCGCCCACGGCGGGCGTCCGCTACGCCTACACGGTCGTGGCGGTGGACACGGCCACGCCGCCCAACCGGAGCGCCCCCTCCGCCCGCGTGGAAGAAACGGCGCGCTGACGCGCCAGAGGGCGGACGCGGTGTTACGCTGCAGGGTGCGGCGCCTGAGCCCGCCCGCCACTACCAACGATCGCAGCCTGACGGCTGTCCGGGAGATCCATATGAAACTGTTCATCGATTCGGGAAACCTGAAGGAAATCGAAAGCCTGGTGCCGCTCGGCATCATCGACGGCATCACGACCAATCCCTCGCTCATGGCGAAGGAAAAGGGGGACTACAAGCAGATCCTCAAGCGCATCTGCGAGGTGGTGCAGGGCCCGACGAGCGCCGAGGTCGTCGCGACCGACGCCGACGGCATGATCCGCGAAGGGCGCGAGCTCGCCGCGATCGACGATCACATCGTCGTCAAGGTCCCGTTCACGCGTGAAGGGGTCAAGGCGTGCAAGGCGCTGTCGTCAGAAGGCAAGCGCGTCAACGTGACGCTGATCTTCTCGCCGACGCAGGCGCTGCTGGCCGCGAAGGTCGGCGCGACCTACGTGAGCCCGTTCGTCGGACGGCTGGACGACATCGCCACGTCCGGCATGCACCTGATCCAGGAGATCGTGGAGATCTTCGAGAACTACGCGTTCACGACGGAAATCCTCGTCGCCTCCGTCCGCCACAACATCCACATCGTCGAGGCCGCGCGCATGGGCGCCGACATCTGCACCTGCCCGCCCGCCGTGATCGAAGGGATGTTCAAGCACCCGCTGACCGACATCGGCCTCGAGCGGTTCCTGAAGGACTGGGAGAAGGCGCAGGCGGTCGCGGCGTCCAAGTAACGCGACGCCGTCACGCTGGACCATGACGACACGGACCGATCTCGAGGCGCTGGAGCGCGGCGCGGAGCTGGGCGGAGGGGAGGAGCGGCTCCGCCGCCAGCACGACGCCGGGAAGCTGACGGCACGGGAGCGCATCGACCTGCTGTTCGATCCCGGAAGTTTCCAGGAGATCGACAAGCTCGTCACGCACCGGTGCCGGGATTTCGGCATGGAGGAGCAGATCGTCCCGGGTGATGGCGTCGTTACCGGGCAGGGGCGCGTGGACGGGCGACCCGTCTACGCCTTCGCGCAGGACTTCACCGTCTTTGGCGGATCGCTCTCCGAGACGA
>JANPJN010000683.1:0-1585 GCA_031425515.1 Acidobacteriota bacterium
GTCGAGCATCGCGTCGAGCGTGTCGCCGGAGTCGCGGGGCAGGCGCGCGCCCGCGGCGGCGGCCGTCCGGACCGCCGCGGCAAAGGCCTCGGGGGTGCACTTCGGGACGAACTTGCGGGCCGTCAGATTGTTGAAGGGCCCGAGATTGAGCCAGAACAATTTGGTGTAGCGATCGATTGCATCGAGTGTCGAGGGCTCGATGCCGGCCGGGTGCGTCAGGACTTCCTCGAGCAGATCGCGCATTTCGAGGTTGTGCGCGTAGCGCTGGTCGTAGAAGATGTCGCGCCCCGCCAGCGCCGCCTGATAGAGGTGCCAGATCAGAATCTTCTGATCCGTGGGCAGGCCCGCGAAACCGTCGGCGTACAACTGAACGACCGCTGCTTCTTCCACGCGTTCCAGCAGGTACTTGCGATCCGCCGGCGCCGACGACTTCCCAGATGACACTCGCTGCTCCGTTCCAATCCGAACTCTGTAGAACCTCGTAGAACCCTAATCCAAAGCGACCGTCTGCAGATGCTCCGGGATCAGGGTGTCCCATCCAAGCGTCGAGTGGATGGTTCCCGACAGCGCCTCCATGGCGGACGGCTCGCCGTGCACGATGAACGTCCGGCGCGGAGGACGAGCGAATCCGCCCAGCCAGCGCAGAATCTCCTGCGAGTCGGCGTGGGCCGACATCGATTCCAGGATCTCGACGCGCGCGTGCACCGGGATCGTCTGGCCGTGGATCCGGACCGTGGTCTGCCCGTCCACGAGCTGTCGGCCCCGCGTGCCCGCCGCCTGATACCCGGCAAACAGCACGGTGTTCCTGGAGTCGGGGAGGCCTGCTTTGAGATGGTGCAGCACGCGCCCGCCGGTGGCCATGCCGCTCGCGGAGATCACGATGGCGGGGGTCTTTGACTGCACGAGCTGCCGCGACTCGATCGCGGTCGCGACCGTTTTGAACCGATCGGTACAGAACGCGCACACCCGGCGCTCCTGACGCGCATGCCGGCGTCGCGCCTCCGTTCGATCGTGGTGATCGGCGGGGCCGTGCGGCGCCTTGGTGTCGCGGGCCTCCGGCTGCAGATCGGGATCGAGCTCTGCCAGCCTCTCCCGGTAGCGCGCGAGCGCCTCTACGGCCATCGGGCTGTCGAGGAACACGGGCAGGACCGGAATGCGCTTCTCGTCCTCGAGCCGCTGCAGCCAGTAGATCAGCTCCTCGACCCGTCCGATCGCGAATGCCGGGATGATCACCCGGCCACCCCGTTCGGCGGTGGTTCTAATCACCTCCGCCAGCTTCGACCCGTCGTCGTCCATTTCGTGCACGCGATTGCCGTAGGTCGATTCGACGAGCAGATAGTCGGCCTCGGACACCATCGCAGGATCCGGAAGTACCGGCCGGTTGAAGCGACCCAGGTCTCCGCCAAAGAGGATCGTGCGGCCTCCCGTCCGGATCTGCGCGTAGGACGACCCGAGGAGATGGCCGGCATTGGTGAACTCGACCTCCACACCCGGCGCGATCGGCACCGGGCGGTCGTACCCGACCGGCTGGAGCTGTGACACGGCGCGAAACGCATCCGCTTCACCGTAGAGCGGAAGAGCGGGG
>JANPJN010000684.1:0-4764 GCA_031425515.1 Acidobacteriota bacterium
CGGACGGATCCCGACTGGGTCAAGGCGAAGGCGGCCTCCGAAAAGGACGGCCCGCTCACGACCAAAGTGGAATCGATCTTCCTCAACCCCGTTGACTTCTCGAAGCTGAAATAGCGCGTGTCAATGCTGGAGACAGGCAGGAGGCGTCACCCCGCCCTGCGGCTGTTCGTCGTGGCGGCGCTGGCCGCGGTCCCCTCTCTCGCGGCGGCGCAGGCGCGAAGCGCTCCCGGCGCCGCGGCGAAGCCGCTGGTGGTCTACGTCGTGGACACCGAGGGAGGCAAGGCGGCGCTCTGGGTCTCTCCGACCGGCGAGTCGCTGCTCGTGGACACCGGCAGCCCCGGCGGGCGCGACACCGATCGCATCATGGCGGCGGTGGCGGATGCGGGTCTGACCAGGATCGACTACGTCCTGTCTACCCACTATCACCTCGATCACATCGGCGGCCTCCCGGAGCTCGCGAAGCGCATCCCGATCGGCACGTTCATCGATCACGGGCCGTCCGTCGAGGAGCGCGAGCAGGTCCCCGGCTTCCAGCAGGCGTACGCGGCGCTCTACGGCAAGGCAAAGCACCTCGTGGTCAAGCCGGGCGATCGCGTCCCGGTCGCCGGCCTCGACTGGCGCATCGTCACTGCCGGCGGCGGCGCGCTGAAGACGCCGCTGCCTGGCGGCGGGCGGCCGAATCCCTCGTGCGCGCAGTTCACGCCGAAGGAGATCACCAACGATCCCGAGAACGCGCAGTCGGTCGGCAGCGTCGTCACGTTCGGGCAGTTCCGGACGATCGACCTGGGCGACCTGCTGTGGAACAAGGAGTTCGAGCTGATGTGCCCGAACAACCCGGTGGGCCAGGTCGATCTGTATTTCGTCACGCATCACGGCCTCGATCAGTCCGGGTCCCCGGTGCTCGTGCACGGCGTGCAGCCGCGCGTGGCCGTCATGCAGAACGGGACCCGCAAGGGGGCCGGCGCGCAGGCGATGCCGACGATGAGGATGTCGGCGGGGCTGGAGGATATCTGGCAGCTGCACTGGGGGTATGGGGCGGGCATCGAGCAGAACAGCGCCGGGGTGTACATCGCGAACGTGGATGATGCGGCGACCATTGCGGGGGTGTTGACCGCGCCGCCGCGTGGTGGCGGACCCGGGCGCGGCGGGCCAGGCCCGGGGGCTGGCGTAGCCCCGACGGGCGGACCGGGACAACCGGTCCAGGCGCCCGGTACTGCCCCTGGTGGGGTGCAGACGTCGCCGGCTGGCGCGGCCCCGACTGGCGGACCGGCCGCTCCTGGCGCGCAGCCGCAGGCGACGGGATCTCCGGCGGGTGCGCCGCAAGCTGGTGCGGCCTCGCAGGGCTCTACGCCTCCGGGTGCGACTCCTCAGGGTGCCGCACCTCAGGGCGCCAGCCCGATCACGCAGGGTGCGACGCCGCAGGGCGCCGGGCCTGGCGGTGGCGGGCGGGGCGGCGGCGCCGCTGCGGCGCATTCGCCGGCCTACTGGATCAAGATCTCGGCAGAGCAGAGCGGCACGTTCACGGTGACGAACAGCCGCAACGGGTTCAGCAAGACGTATACGAAGCGGGCACCGGCGCCGGCCGGCGTCCGCCAGGGGCGATAACCCCGGGGAGCAGTGTCATGAAGCATCACATTCCGGTTGTGGCGGTCGCGGTGGCGCTGGCAGGGGCGAGCGTGTTCGCGCGCCAGGCCGCGGCGCCCGCGCCGCGCGCGGGGCAGACTCCCGCGGGGCAGACCCCGGCGGTGCAGACCCCGGCGGCGCAGACGCCTCCGGCCGGCGCGCAGGACATTCCGTCCACACCGGGGCAGGGGCGCGGCGGCGGTCCGCAGACCAGTCCGTTCTCGACGCCTCCGCTGCGTGTCTTCATTTACGCGGGGCTCAAGACCCACAGCGAGGGGCAGCACGACTATCCCCAGTTCCTGGCGGACTGGAGCAAGCTCCTCATGACCCGCAACGCCATCGTTGACGGCGGGCTGCATTTTCCCTCGGCCACCGAGCTTGGCAACTCCGACGTCGTCGTGATGTACAAGGGGGACGCCGGCTATCTCAGCATGGAGGACCGCTCAAACCTCGACGCCTACGTGCGCCGCGGCGGCGGGCTGGTGAGCATCCATGACGCGCTCTGCGGCCCGGATCCCGGGGACTTTGCCTCGCTGGTCGGCGGCGCGAAGAAGCACGGCGAGGTGAATTACACGCTCGAGGCCAGCGTGGACTACACCATCGTGGATACGGCCCATCCGATCATGCAGGGGATGTCGAACTTCAAGATCCAGGACGAGGCCTTTTACAAGATGACCTGGGCCAAGTCGCCGGAGATGCACGTCCTGGCCACCTCGCCGATCGAGGCCACGCCCAGCGCGAAGCAGGCCGGGTTTGCGGGCGAAGTCGTGCCGCAGGTCTGGACGTACGAGAAGCAGATGGGCCCCAACCTCGCGGGTGCGGCCACTGGCCAGTCGTTCCGCGCGTTTGTGTGGATGCAGGGGCACAACTACTCGAACTTCGCCCTGCCGCAGGTGCAGGGGATGCTGCTGCGCGGCATCGCCTGGGCCGGCAAGCGATCCGTGGACACGCTCATGACCGCCCGTCCTCCGCGGACCGGCGGCCGCCGCGGAGCGTCTGCCAGTCCCGCCGAAGGGACCCGGTAGCCGATCCGGGCTGAGGTAACTGGAAGCTGATAGCTGAGAGCTGATAGCTGAGTGGAGATTGCGTTGGCCGAGTCGCACAAGCGGACATATCGATCGGCGGCATGGTTCGGGCCGAAGGACAAGGACGGCTTCATTCACCGGAGCTGGGTCGGGCGCGGCCTGCCCGAAGGGTCCTTCGACGGGCGGCCGATCATCGGGATCTGCAATACCTGGTCGGAACTGACGCCGTGCAACGGGCACTTCCGGGAGCTGGCCGAGCACGTGAAGCGTGGCGTCTGGGAAGCGGGCGGCGTGCCGTTCGAGTTTCCGGTGATGTCGCTCGGCGAGACGAGTGTCCGGCCCACCGCGATGCTCTTCCGCAACCTCGCCAGCATGGACGTCGAGGAGTCCATCCGCGCCAATCCGATTGACGGCGTGGTGCTGCTCTGCGGGTGCGACAAGACGACTCCGTCGCTCGTCATGGGCGCGGCGAGCTGCGACCTGCCGGCGATCGTCGTGTCGGGCGGCACGATGCTGAACGGCAAGTTCCGCGGCGGCGACATCGGGTCGGGCACCGATGTCTGGCGCTTCAGCGAAGAGGTCAAGGCCGGCGCGATGAGCCTGCGCGAGTTCATGCAGGCCGAGTCGTGCATGTCGCGATCGTGGGGCACGTGCAACGTCATGGGAACGGCGTCCACCATGGCGGTGATGGCCGAGGCGCTGGGGCTGGCGCTGCCCGAGAATGCGGCAATTCCCGCCGTGGACTCGCGGCGCCTGGCGCAGGCGCATGTGGCCGGGCGGCGGATCGTCGAGCTCGTGGAACAGGACGTCCGGATGTCGCACATCCTGACGCGCGCGGCCTTTGAAAACGCCGTCCGTGTGAACGGAGCGGTGGGCGGATCGACCAACGCCGTCCTGCACCTGCTGGCGATTGCCGGACGCGTGGGGGTCCCCCTCACGCTGGACGACTGGGACGTGCTCGGCCGCGACGTGCCGACGATCGTGGACCTCATGCCGTCGGGCCGCTTCCTGATGGAAGATTTCTACTACGCGGGCGGACTGCCGGCAGTGCTCCGCGTGCTCGGGGAGAACGGCCTGCTCAACCGCGACGCACTGACGGTGAGCGGCCAGTCGATCTGGGCGACCTGCGAGCACGCGCCCAACTGGAACACCGAAGTCATCCGGCCGATCGCCACCCCGCTCGCCTCGCACGGCGGGATCGTCGTGCTGCGCGGCAACCTCGCGCCATCCGGTGCGGTGCTCAAGCCATCTGCCGCGTCTCCGCGCCTGATGCGCCATCGCGGACGGGCGGTGGTCTTCGAGAGCATCGAGCACTACAAGACGCGCATTGCGGATCCCGACCTCGACGTGGATGCGGACTGCGTGCTCGTGCTCAAGGGCTGCGGCCCCAAAGGGTATCCGGGCATGGCGGAGGTCGGGAACATGGGCCTCCCGGCAAAGGTCCTCAAGACCGGTGTGACCGACATGGTTCGGATTTCGGACGCGCGAATGAGCGGCACCGCCTACGGGACGGCGGTGCTCCACGTGTCGCCGGAAGCCGCCGCCGGAGGGCCTCTGGCGCTCGTGCGCGACGGCGACATGATCGAGCTCGACGTCGAGGCCCGTCGTCTGCACCTCGACGTGAGCAACGCAGAACTGGCCGCGCGGCGCGAGGCCTGGAAAGCGCCCCAGCCCGTGCTCCCGCCGGGGGGCTACGCGCAGTTGTACATCGAGCACGTGCAGCAGGCGGATCGCGGCGCCGACCTGGATTTTCTCGTCGGCTGCCGGGGACACGCCGTCCCCCGCGAGTCGCACTGAGCTGACAGCTGAGAGCTGAACCCCATGAAACTGCTTCGCTATGGGCCTGCGGGCCACGAGAAACCCGGACTGCTGGATGCTGGCGGCGTCCTGCGTGACTTGTCGGCCGTTGTCACCGACATTGCCGGCGATGTGCTGTTGCCGGCGTCGCTCGAGCGCCTGCGCGCGCTCGACCCGAACGCGCTGCCGCGCGTGGACGGCTCGCCGCGGACCGGCCCCTGCGTCGGACGCGTCGGAAAGTTCATCTGCATCGGCCTGAACTATTCCGACCACGCGGCCGAGTCCAACATGCCTGTGCCGAAGGAGCCGATCGTCTTCA
>JANPJN010000685.1:0-8829 GCA_031425515.1 Acidobacteriota bacterium
CGACGGGGGACACGATCTGCGACGAGCGGCAGCCGGTGGTGCTCGAGTCGATGAGTTTTCCGGAGCCGGTCATTTCGCTCGCCATCGAGCCGAAGACCAAGGCCGACCAGGAGAAGCTTGGCCACGGCCTCGGCAAGCTGATGGCGGAGGATCCGACCTTCCGCGTGAAGACCGACCCCGCCACGGGCGAGGTCGTCATCGCGGGGATGGGCGAGCTGCACCTGGAGATCATCGTCGATCGCCTGCGGCGGGAGTTCAGCGTGGAGGCCACGGTGGGCCGTCCGCAGGTGGCTTACAAGGAAACGCTGACCCGTCCCGCTGACGGTGAGATGAAGTACGCCAAGCAGACCGGCGGGCGCGGCCAGTACGGCCACGTCAAGATCCATCTGTATCCGGGGGAGACGGGAACCGGGTACATCTTCGAGAACAAGACCAGCCAGGGCTCCATCCCCAAGGAGTTCATCAAGCCGGTTGATGAAGGGATCAAGGAAGCGCTCACGCGCGGCGTGCTCGCCGGCTACCCGGTGGACGATGTCCGCATCGAGCTGTACGACGGGTCGTATCACGACGTGGACTCGTCGGAAATGGCGTTCAAGATTGCCGGATCCATGGCGTTCCAGGATGCCGCGAAAAAGGCGAAGCCGGTGCTGCTCGAGCCCGTGATGCGGGTGGAAGTGGTCGTCCCCAAGGAGCACATGGGCGACGTCATGGGCAACCTGTCGAGCCGGCGCGGGCAGATCCAGTCGCAGGAGGATCGCGGGGGCACGCAGATCATCAACGCGCGCGTGCCACTGTCGGAGATGTTCGGCTATGCGACCGATCTGCGGTCGCGGACGCAGGGGCGCGCGACCTATTCGATGCATTTCGACCGCTACGAGCAGGCCCCCAATCACGTGAGCGAAGAAGTCGTGGCGCGGGTCCAGGGCAAGTAGAGCCTCCGGAAGGTAGAGAAAGAAAAGCATGGCGACAGCATTCAGCGACAAGATCCGCATCCGGCTCAAGGCATACGACAGCCGCGTGCTCGATCAGTCCACGACCGAGATCGTGGATACCGCGCGTCGGACCGGCGCGCGGCTGGCGGGGCCGATTCCGCTGCCGACCGATAAGAACAAGTGGACCGTGCTGCGCTCGCCCCACGTCGACAAGAAGTCGCGCGAGCAGTTCGAGATCCGCACGCACAAGCGGCTCATCGACATCTTCGAGCCGACGCCGCAGACCGTGGACGCGTTGATGAAGCTCGATCTGCCGGCGGGCGTGGACGTCGAGATCAAGGCGTTCGGCAAAGAGCACAAATAGGTTCCGGCTGCCAGCTTCCCGCTTCCAGCTTCCCGCTGGAAGACACCGAGATGAAGGCTGGCGTTGAGAACGGAAGCGGAATTGACGCTGCTGGAAGCTGGCAGCTGGAAGCTGGAAGCTCAAATGGTTACAGGCATCATCGGCAAGAAAGTGGGCATGACCCAGATCTTCGGGAAGGACGGGGTCGTGTCCCCCGCCACCGTGATCAAGGCGGGCCCCTGTGTCGTCCTCCAGGCGAAGGGGGTCGCGACCGACGGCTACGAGGCCGTGCAGATCGGGCTCGTCGAGGACCGTCCCGCGCGCGTCCGCAAGCCGATGGCCGGACATTTCAAGAAGGCCGGCGTGCCGCCGACCCGGATCAAGCGGGAAGTGCCGCTTGCGAAGGGGGCCGACCCGCTGAAGGCGGGCGACCAGATCCTCGTGACGGGGCTGTTTGCCGACGGTGACCGCGTGGACGTGATCGGCACGAGCCGCGGCAAGGGGTTCCAGGGCGTCATGAAGCGCCACAACTTTTCGGGCGGCGCGGCGACGCACGGGTCGATGTTCCATCGCGCACCCGGGTCGATCGGCGCCTCGTCGTTTCCCTCGCGCGTCATCAAGGGCATGCGGGCCCCCGGCCGGATGGGTGGCGATCGGGTGACGGTCCGCAATCTGAAGGTCGTGCAGATCGACGCCGAGAACAACCTCCTGGTCCTGCGCGGCGCCATCCCGGGCGCGCCGGGCAGCATCCTCCTGGTCCGCAAGGCGCTGACGGCGAAGAAGATTGCCGCGCCGCAGGTCGAGAAGGCGTCCAAGCAGGTGGCCAAGGCCAAGGCAGCGACGAAGGCCCCGGCGAAGGGCAAGAAGTAGCTGATAGCTGAAAGCTGATTGCTGATTATGAAACTCAACATCCAGAACTCGAAGAACGAGACGGTCGGCGCGCTGGAGCTGAACGACGAGGTGTTCGGTGGCCGCGTGAAGACTGATCTGATCTGGGCGTCGGTCGTCCAGCAGAACGCCGCGGAACGGCGCGGCACGCACGCGACGAAGAACCGCGCCCTCGTCAGTGGCGGCGGCAAGAAGCCCTACAAGCAGAAGGGGACCGGCCGTCCGCAGGTGGGATCGAGCCGGACGCCGCTGTGGCGCAAGGGAGGCACGGTGTTCGGCCCCCAGCCGCGCAGCTACGAGTACGACCTGCCGAAGAAGGTGCGGATTGGCGCGTTACGCGCCGCGCTCGCGCAGAAGCTGCACGACGGCGCGGTGATCGTCGTCGATCGGCTCGACGCCGGCGACGGCCGGACGCGCGGAACCGCCGCGATGCTCCGCGGGCTTGGGGCGGCCGGCAAGACGCTCGTCATCGATGTGGTGCCCGACGAGAAGTTCGTGCTGTCGGCGCGCAATATCGCGGGGGTGTCGCTCGTGTCGTCCGCGCGCGTCACGCCGCGCGACATCGCCGACACCGGCCGCGTGATTGCCACCCGCGAGGCGCTCGAGAAGCTGCAGGAGAGCCTGGGATAGGCAGCCGCCGTCAGCCGTTTCAGCTGTTCGGGCTGAAGGTTGAGCGCTGAGAGCTAAGAGCTGAATCATGAAAATCACAGACGTCATCAGGCGCCCGCTGGTCACCGAGAAGACCACGCTCATCCGCGAAGACCATCGGACGCTCGTGTTCCAGGTGGCGGTGGCGGCCACGAAGATTGATATCCGGCGCGCGGTGGAGAAGCTGTTCGGCACGAAGGTCGAACTCGTGCGAACGGCGGTGTCGCACGGCAAGGTCAAGCGTCAGGGGCGCTTTGCCGGCCGGCGGTCCGACTGGAAGAAGGCCTACGTCAAGCTGCGCGACGGCGAGAAGATTCCCGAGTTCCTGGAGGGGGCCTAAGACGTAGCTCTCAGCCATCAGTCCGCAGCTCTCAGCGCCGTGTTGCTGAGAACTGACCGCTGAACGCTGACAGCCGTCAAGGATCAGACGCTATGCCAATTCGCAAGTACAACCCGACATCGCCGGGCCGCCGGTTCCAGACCGTGCAGGTCTTCGACGAGATCACGACGCAGGAGCCGTACAAGCCGCTCGTCGAGCCGCTGCGCAAGTCCGGCGGCCGGAACAATCACGGCGAGCTGACGTCCTGGTGGCGCGGCGGCGGGCACAAGCGCAGCTACCGCATCATCGACTTCAAGCGGGACAAGCACGACATTCCGGCGAAGGTCGCCACGGTCGAGTACGACCCGAACCGCTCGTCGCGGATTGCCCTGATCACCTACGCGGATGGCGAGAAGCGCTACATCCTGCAGCCGGCGGGCCTGAAGGTGGGCGACTCGATCGTGTCCGGCGAGACGGTGGACATCCTGCCGGGTAACGCCCTGCCGCTCAAGAACATTCCCCTCGGTACGCAGATCCACAACGTGGAACTGAAGCCGGGCAAGGGCGGGCAGATCGCCCGGAGTGCCGGATCCTCGGTGCAGCTCGTCGCCAAGGATGGGGACTACGCCTCGGTGAAGATGCCCTCGGGCGAAATCCGCAAGATCAACATCCAGTGCCTCGCCACGATCGGCCAGGTCGGCAACGTGGACCACGAGAACGTCTCGATTGGCAAGGCGGGCCGGAGCCGGTGGATGGGCAAGCGGCCGCACGTCCGCGGCGTGGCGATGAACCCGGTCGATCATCCCCTGGGCGGCGGCGAAGGCAAGACCTCGGGCGGCCGGCATCCGGTCTCCCCCTGGGGCCAGCCGGCCAAGGGCTTCAAGACGCGCAACCGGAAGGCGACGGACCGCTTCATCGTCCAGAGGCGGAAGAAGTAGCGGTCAGCTGAGAGCTGATAGCTGAGAGCTGAGAGCTTTTGATATGTCCAGATCACTCAAGAAGGGTCCCTTCGTCGATGTTCCGCTGCTCGAGAAGGTGGAGATCATGAATCGCGGCGGCGACAAGAAGGTCATCAAGACCTGGTCGCGCCGATCGACCGTGATTCCCGAGATGGTGGGCCACACCATCGCCGTGCACAACGGGCGGAAGTTCATTCCGGTCTACGTGACCGAGAACATGGTCGGCCACAAGCTCGGCGAGTTCGCGCCGACCCGGACGTTCAAGGGGCACACGACGAAGAGCGACAAGGCGGCCTCGGTGGCGCCGGCCGCGAAGGCGGGTGCGTGATGGCGGTGCAGGCACATGCGATCGCGAAGTACGTCCGCACCTCCGCCCAGAAGGCCGGCCTGGTGCTCGACATGATCCGCGGACGGGACGTCAACGTGGCGCTGGCCACGCTGAAGTTCGCCCGCAAGGGGGTCGCGCGCGACATCGAGAAGGTCCTCCGGTCTGCCATGGCGAATGCGTCGCAGAAGGAAGGATTCGGCGGCGACCTCGAGCGCCTGTTCGTGGCGGCGTGCTACGCCGACCAGGGACCGTCGCAGAAGCGGATTCGCCCTGCGCCGATGGGCCGGGCGTTCCGCGTCGTCAAGCGCACCGCGCATCTGACGGTGCGCGTGGCCGAGCGGGCCGTGAAGGTCCCGGCCGTAGCCGACGGCGGCGAGGCGCCCAGGCGCCCGCGCGGCGCGAAGCCGAAGGCCGTGAAGACGGCCGCCAGCGGCCGGGCGGCGAGCGCCGGCGCGAAGAAAACCGCGGGCAGCCGTGCGAAGACGGCAGCGGGCAAGGAGTAGACGTGGGTCAGAAAGTACATCCGACTGGATTCCGCCTCGGCTTCAACAAGACGTGGCGGTCGCGCTGGTTCGCCGACAAGGACTACGCGAAGCTCCTGCACGAAGACCTGAAGCTGCGAGACACGCTGAAGACGCGCTTCCAGCACGCCGGTGTGTCGAAGATCGAGATCGAGCGCGCGGCCAACAAGCTGAAGATCGATATCTACACCTCCCGCCCCGGCATCATCATCGGGCGCAAGGGCACGGAAGTCGACAAGTTGAAGCAGGAGATCCAGAAGAAGACCAATCGCGAGGTCTTCATCAACATCCAGGAGATCCAGAAGCCGGAGCTCGACGCGCAGCTCATTGGCGAGTCGGTCGCGATGCAGCTCGAGAAGCGCGTGGCGTTCCGCCGCGCGATGCGCAAGGCGGTCGAGTCGGCGCTGCGGTTCGGCGCGCGCGGGATCAAGGTCCGCGTGTCGGGCCGGCTCAACGGCGCCGAGATTGCGCGGTCCGAGTGGTACCTGCACGGCCAGCTGCCGCTGCAGACGCTGCGGGCGGACATCGACTACGGCTTTGCCGAGGCGAGCACGACCTACGGCCAGATCGGCGTGAAGGTGTGGCTCTACAAGGGCGAGCGCTTGGTGCCGCGTATCGGCCGCGAAGAGGATTACCGCGCGCCGCGGCGGCCCGGCGGGCCCGGTGGCCCCGGGGACAGACGCTAACTGGCAGCTGAGAGCTGACAGCTGACAGCTAGAAGGATCAAGTCACTATGTTGATGCCGAAGAAGGTCAAGTACCGGAAGCAGCAGCGCGGCCGGATGACGGGGAAGGCCTGGCGCGGGTCGGATGTGTCGTTTGGCGACTACGGCCTGAAGGCGCTCGAGCCCTGCTGGATGACGGCTCGCCAGATCGAGGCCGCCCGCGTGGCGATGACCCGGTCGGTCAAGCGCGGCGGCAAGATCTGGATCCGCGTGTTCCCGGACAAGCCGATCACGAAGAAGCCGCAGGAAACGCGCATGGGCAAGGGCAAGGGCGCCCCCGAAGAGTGGGTCTGCGTCGTCCGGCCCGGTCGCATCCTGTTCGAGATGGAAGGGATCAGCGAGACGGACGCGCGTGCCGCGATGCGGCTGGCGGCGGCGAAGCTGCCGATCAAGACGAAGTTCGCGACGCGGTTCGCGGAGGAGAAGGCGTCATGAAGGTGACGGAATGCCGTGACCTCGGAGTCGACGAGCTGCGGCAGCGGGAGAAGGACATGGACGACCAGCTGTTCCGCCTGCGCATCCAGAAATCGATGGGGCAGCTCGAAGCGGCGCACAAGCTGCAGGCGCTCCGTCGCGATCTCGCGCGCGTGAAGACCGTGCTGCGCGAGAAGGAGACGGCGTAATGGCCACGAAAGCGGAAGTTACCGGCGTTGTCGTCAGCGACAAGATGGACAAGAGCGTCGTCGTTGCCGTGCAGCGGCAGATTCGTGACGCGCTCTACGGGAAGACCCAGAAGCGGACGTCGAAGTTCCTGGCGCACAACGAGGCGAACGACGTGAAGATTGGCGACCGGGTCGCCATCGTCGAGGTTCGCCCGATGAGCCGCCGGAAGCGCTGGGTCGTGACGCGCGTGGTCGAGAAAGCCAAGGAACTGTAGCCATGATCCAGATGCGATCGATTCTCGACGTCGCCGACAACTCGGGGGCGCGCAAGATTGCGGCGATCAATCCGATCGGCGGATCGACCGGGCGCTACGCGCGGCTGGGCGACGTCATCACCGCGTCGGTGAAGGAAGCCACCCCGGACGGTACGGTCAAGAAGGGCCAGGTCGTCAAGGCGGTGATCGTGCGGACCCGCAAGGAGCAGCGCCGCCGCGACGGCAGCTACATCCGGTTCGACCGCAACGCCGCCGTGCTCATCAACGACCAGAACGAGCCGATTGGGACGCGCGTGTTCGGGCCCGTCGCCCGCGAGCTGCGCGAGCGCCGGTTCATGAAGATCATCTCGCTCGCGCCAGAGGTGCTCTAGGAGTCTCTCGTCTGTCAGCGCTCAGCTTCCGGCTGGGGACGCGCTGATGGCTGACCGCTGAAAGCTGATAGCTACTGTTATGTCAAGACTAGCAACTCCGATTCGGAAGAACGACAACGTGGTCGTGATCACCGGCAAGGACCGGGGCAAGCGCGGGCGCGTGCTCAAGGTCGTGGCGGACACGAACCGGCTCGTCGTGGAGGGCGTGAACGTCATCAAGCGCCACACGAAGCCCAATCCGCAGCGCAGCATCAAGGGCGGCGTCGTGGAGCGCGAGGCCGCGCTGCACGCCTCCAACGTGCAGATCGTCTGCCCCGAGTGCGGGAAGCCGACGCGCGTCGGAAAGAAGATCCTCGGCGACGGCCGCAAGGTCCGGGTCTGCCGCAAGTGCGAGGGAGTGGTCGACAAATGAGCCGCTTGAAGGAACGTTACGCCAAAGAGGTCGCTCCCGCGCTCGCGAAGGAGTTCGGCTACTCCAACGTCATGGCGATCCCCAGGATCGCCAAGATCGTCGTGAACATGGGGCTCGGCGAGGCCACCCAGAACGCGAAGATCATCGACACGGGGGCCGACGAAGTCGCCCGCATCACGGGGCAGAAGCCGGTGGCGACGCGCGCGAAGAAATCGATCGCGCAGTTCAAGGTGCGCCAGGGCATGCCGATCGGGTCGATGGTGACGCTGCGCGGTGAGCGCATGTGGGACTTCCTCGACCGGCTGATTGCCGTGGCGCTGCCGCGCGTGCGCGACTTCCGCGGGGTGTCCGCCAAGGGGTTCGACGGGCGCGGCAACTACACGCTCGGCCTGAAGGACCAGCTGCTCTTCCCCGAGATCGACTACATGAAGGTCGATAAGGCGCGCGGGATGAACATCTCGGTCGTGACGACGGCGAAATCGGACGAGGAGTCGCGCAAGCTGCTGCAGCTGCTCGGCATGCCGTTCAGGAACGCGTAAGGGACGGAACAACACGATGGCCACGACTGCAAAAATCGCGAAGGAAGCCAAGGCACCGAAGTTCAAGGTCCGTTTGCGGAACCGCTGCCAGCGCTGCGGCCGCCCGCGCGCCTACATGCGGAAGTTCGCGCTCTGCCGGCTCTGCTTCCGCAAGCTGGCGCTCGACGGCGACGTCGCCGGCGTGACCAAGAGTTCGTGGTGAAGAGCTGTCAGCTCTCAGCCGTCAGCCGTCAGCATGGAGCTGGGGCGCGGCGCCGGGAGCTGGACGGGAATGGCTGATAGCTGATAGCTGAAAGCTGAGAGCTAAAGGAATATGACAGATCCAATTGCCGACATGCTGACGCGGATCCGGAATGCGACGATCGCGCGGCATCCCCGTGTCGAGATGCCGTCGTCTGGCCTCAAGGTGGAGATCGCGCGCATTCTGGAGAGCGAAGGCTACATCCAGGGCTTCAAGCTGCTCGAGCCCGAAGGGGATCGCGTGCAGGCTCATCTCCGGGTGTTCCTGAAGTACGGCCCGCGCGGCGAGCGCGTGATCACCGGGATTCAGCGCGTCAGCCGGCCCGGGCGGCGGGTGTACTTCGGGCGCGACGCCGTGCCGGACGTGCTCGCGGGTCTTGGCGTGAGCATCCTGACGACATCGCGCGGCGTGATGACCGGGCGCGAAGCGGTCAAGGCCGGCGTCGGCGGCGAAGTGCTCTGCAACGTGTGGTAACGAAGTTCTCAGCCGTCAGCGGTCAGCTCTCGGAAAGAGCGCCCGCTGGAAGCTGAGAGCTCATAGCTGAAAGCTACATAGTCATGTCGCGAATTGGCAAGAAGTTCATTCCCATCCCGAAGGGCGTCAAGATTGACGTCCAGCCGGGCGCCGTCGAGGTGCAGGGGCCGAAGGGCAAGCTCCGGCAGACGCTGCCGGCCGGCATCGGCTTCGAAGTGGCCGGCGACGAGCTCCATGCGCGGACGCTGCGCGA
>JANPJN010000686.1:0-10310 GCA_031425515.1 Acidobacteriota bacterium
ATGGTGGCCGACGAGCAGATGAAGATCGGATCGGACCCGTAGTGGCGGCAGACGCGCTGCAGCCGCCGGAGGATGTTCGCGAGGTGGCTCCCGAAAACCCCGCGATACGCGTGCAGCTCGTCGATGATGACGAAGCGCAGGTTCT
This sequence comes from Acidobacteriota bacterium, assembly GCA_031425515.1. Lineage (GTDB taxonomy): Bacteria > Acidobacteriota > Vicinamibacteria > Vicinamibacterales > 2-12-FULL-66-21 > JALZOC01. Next base: position 146 of record JANPJN010000686.1, read on the forward strand.
CGAAGAGCTTTCCCCAGCGCGGGTGATGCGGCAGGATCCCGGAGTGGAGCATGTCGGGATTGCTGAGCACGACGTGCGCCTTCCCGCGGATCGCGCGCCGGGCGTCCGACGGCGTGTCGCCGTCGTATGTGAAGACCCCGATCTCGACATCGGTGTCGCGCGTGACGAGCTCGGACAGGGCGTGGAGCTCGGCCAGTTGATCCTGCGCGAGCGCCTTGGTGGGAAACAGATAGAGCGCGCGCGTGGACGGATCCTTCAGAATCGCGTTCAGCACGGGCGCGTTGTAACAGAGGGTCTTGCCCGACGCGGTCGGCGTGATCGTCACGACGTTGCGCCCGCCCAGCACGTGCGCAAAGGCCTCGGCCTGATGGGTGTAGAGCTGCTCGACGCCCCGCGCCGCCAGTGCGCCGCGGAGGCGCGCATCAGTGCCCTCGGGGTACGGGGCAAAGACGGCCGCCATCGCCGGGAGCCGGTGCGAGGCCGTGACGATCGGGTCCGCCGGATCGCTGACGGGACCGCGGGAGGCGGTCAGGCGCGTCAGCGCCTCCTGGAGCGAACGGTCTTTGTCTCCGGTTACGGCCGGAAGGGTCTCTTGCGCCATGGAAAGTATTGAGGCGTCAGGGATTGAGGCCCGATCGTAACAGGGGGCGGCCGGGCGATCAAGCGGCGAAACGACCCTGCAGGACCCGTTCGATCTCGTCCGCAGCGCGCTGCGTGCCGCGCTCGTCGCGGATCCGCGCGCCGACAGCCGCCGCCCGGCTGTCGTACTCCGGCGTCATGAGAGCCGAGAGCTCCCGAACGACGCGGTCCACGCGATAGTGTCCCCGCGTAATGGTCCGTCCCGCCCCGAGAAGGACGACCCTTCGGGCGTTGTCGGGCTGGTCCTGGCCGAAGGGGACGATGAGCGACGGACGGCCGGACCGCAGCGCCTGGGCGGTCGTGCCCACGCCTCCCTGATGCACGATGACGGCGGCGCGCGGCATCACGGCGGCGTGCGGGGCATAGTCGAAGGCCCCGATGCTCGCGGGGACCTGGGCACGCAGGGGCCCGGGGTCGTCACCCACGAGCAGCAAGGCCCGCCGGCCGAGCGTGCGCACGGCCGCAATGCTCACCTGATAGAAGTCATCTGCCACCCACACGGCAGACGACCCGAGCGTGAAGACGATCGGCGGCTCCCCTGCGTCGAGGAAGCGCGTCACCTCAGGATCAATGGGCCGGGTCGGAGCGGCATCGTAGAAAGGGAATCCGGTCACGACGGTCTGCGCCGGGTAGTCGGGCTGCTTCTCTCCGAAGAGCGGCGAGAAGAGGGCGAGCACGAGTGCCGGCGCGTGCTGCCCCTCGAACAGCGGGTGCCCGCCGGGGGGCAGGCCCAGGTCGGCACGGAGGCGATACACGGGGCGCATCCAGCGATTGGTCACCACGCGCGCCAGGCGATTGACGGCGCGACCCACGATCGGGTGCATCGCCATGAGCGGGCGCATCGCGGGCGCCTGCGGCGGCGTCGGCGGATCCCAGGCGGACAGGAAGCCGAGCGGCGCCACAATCGCCGACACCCACGGGATGCCTGTCTGCTGCGCGACGATCGGAGCGGTCTGCGGGAGCTGGTGCGTCACGATGAGATCGGCGCCCGCCACAGCCGCAAGCGTATCGTCGTAGACCTCGCGCATCACCGGGCCAAACACCTGCGTGAACAGGAACTCCGGCCCGCCGTTGGCGTCGAGAATCTTCCGGATGATCTCGCGCGTGGCCGTCTCGTCGGTCGGAACGTCAGGACGGATGGGACGGAACTCGACGCCCTCGCGCTCGACGTTCTCGCGCCAGGCAGGGACGGTCGCCACGACGACGGAGTGCCCGCGCCCTTTCAACTCGATCGCCAGCGCCAGGAACGGATGCAGGTCGCCGAGCGAACCCCAGGTGGTGAAGACGATGCGAGCCACTGATTATCCGCGTGCCCCGGCCGGCGGCTCCGACCGCACGGGCTCGCGCGCCGCTCGCGCGACGAGGCCGCTCAGGCCGATGAGACCGATGACGTTCGGGAACACCTGGAGCGCGTTCATCAGATCGCCCCACGCCCACACGGTTGTCACCTGCGACACGGCGCCGAAGGGAATGAGCAGACAGTACATCCACCGATACGGGGTCGTCACCTTCCGGCCGAAGATGTACTCGAAGAACTGCTCGCCGAAGTACGCCCAGCCGATGAGCGTCGTGTAGCCGAAGAGGAAGGCGCAGAACGCGACGATGTAGCCGCCGAACACCGGCATGACCGTGTTGAAGCCGGCCGCGACCGCCGCGGTGCTCGTCAGGCCTGATTGCCAGACGCCGGTCAGGAGAATCGTCATCGCGCTGATCGTCGAGGTGACGAACGAGACGATGAAGACCTCCATGACGGCGTTGAGCCCCTGCTGCGTCGGCTGCGCGCTGCGGGCCGCGCCGTAAGCCACGGCGGCCGTGCCGTAGCCCGCCTCGTTCGCATAGATGCCGCGGGCGATGCCGTAGCGCATCGCGACGAGCAGGCCGATCCCGCCCCCTGCCGCGGAGCGCATCGAGAATGCTTCGTCGAAGACCAGGGCGAGGACCCCGGGAATGCGCGAGGCGTTGGCGCCAATCACGATGATGCCGCCGGCGAGATACAGCCCGACCTTGAGCGGCGAGAGCTTCTCGGCGGCGCGGGCGATGGTCTTGATGCCGCCGATAATCACGAGCCACGTGAGGATGGCGATGACGATCCCGGAGACGAGCTTGGGAATGCCGACCACCGTGTAGAGCGCGAGCGCCATCGAGTTCGGCTGGGTGAAGGGGGTGGTCGTGAGTGCGGCGATGGCGGCGACGAGCGCGAACATCCAGGCGAGCGCGGGGGACTTCAGGCCGTCACGCAGGTAATACATGGGGCCCGACAGCACGACCCCGGCACGGGTCTCGCGGAAGGTGACGCCGAGGACCGCCTCGCTGAACTTGACCGCCATCGCGACGAAGCCGTAGACCCACATCCAGAACAGGGCGCCGGGTCCTCCCGAGACGATCGCGGTGGCGACGCCGGCGATGTTGCCCGTGCCGATCGAGGCCGCGAGCGCGGTCATGAAGGCCTGGAACGGGCTGACGGCGCCGGTCGTGCCGGTGCCCGTGCGAACGAAGGCGACGCGGCAGGCGTCGCCGAACCGGCGCACCTGCACCACGCCGAGGCGCAGCGTGAGGAAGAGTCCGGTCGCGAGCAGAACCCCGACGACCCAGGGCATGAAGAGCGCATCAGCGGCGGACTGGAGCATAAGGGAGCTGTCGGCTATCGGCTATCAGCTGTCAGCTGGTTCAGATATTCGATTTCGACTGGCAGCCGTCCACGGTGATCGAGGCGCCGCTGACCCAGCTTGCGCGCGAGGACGCCAGGAAGGCCACGAGGGCCCCCACTTCGTCCGGGCGGCCGAAGCGTCCGAACGGCAGTTCGCGCTTGACGAATTCCGCAATGCCGGCGGGATCGGCCTGCTGTCTGGCGTGCCACGATCCGCCGGCAAACAGGATGGATCCCGGCGCCACGCTGTTCACGCGGATGTTGAGCGGCGCCAGCTGCTGCGCGAGCGACTTCGCCAGGCTGATCTCGGCGGCCTTGACGGCGTTGTAGGTCATGCGGCCGCCCGACTCGCGGCCCCAGATCGACGCAATCATGATGATGGCTCCGCCGCCGCGCGCCTTCATGTACGGCACCGCCAGCCGGGACGCCCGGATCGCCGGGAAGAGCGTTTCGTCGAAGGCCGCCTGCCACTCGGCGTCCGACGTGTCGAGCAGGCCGCCGCCGCCGCCGCGGCCGACATTGTTCACGAGGATGTCGAGTCCGCCGAATGTCTCGACTGTGCGTTCCACGACGAGCGCGCTGCCGTCTGGCGTGGAGACGTCGGCTTGCACCGTCATGACCATGCTGGGGCGCCTGGCGCTGGCCTCGACCTCGACCGCCGCCTCGGCGAGGCGTTCGGGATTACGCGCGCAGAGACACACGCGGCAGCCTTCGGCCACGAGCGCCCGCGCGCTGGCCAGCCCGAGGCCCCGGCTCGAGCCGGTGACGAGGGCGATCCTGTCGGTCAGTCCGAGATCCATTATTCGGGGCGCCCGCCGGTGAGGTCGTTCAGTCGCCAGTCGAAGGGATGGAACACCATCCGGAACTGGTTCTTCTGGAGCAGCTCCTTCTCGAGCGGCAGCAGGTGGGGGGTGATGAAGGCCGCCATGGCGCGCTCGAGCGGCGAGCGCTGCGCAAAGCGGCCCTCCGCTCCTTTGTCGTAGGCGGTGACGAACTCGGCCTCGTGCCAGCTCAGAATCGGGGTCAGCGAGACCTGCCCGGCGACCCTGTCAATCTTGAGCATGGGCTGCTCGGAGACGAACTCCCCCTGCAGCTCCGCGAGTTGCTGCAGGATGCGGCCGCCGGTGTAGGCCTCGCTGCGCAGCCGTCCGCTGCCCACGGCGCCCCGCCCCAGCGCAAGCTGCAGCCGCGGCTCCTTGAATTCGGGAAGAATCGTTTTCTCGATCTCGTCGAGCGTCACGCTCCGGCCCGCGGCCCGGTGGCGGCGGGTGTCGAAGGCCCCCGCAATCTGGCGGATGCTGTTGGCGGGGTACTTCGCGCTCGTGCCTCGGATCGGATAGCGGTCCACCACGGTCTGCAGGACGAACGCGTTGTAGGCGTTCACCCAGAACGCCATCTGCTCCTCGCGCGGCCAGGCGCCGTACGCGGCCGGGGAGACGTTCAGCGAGACGGCGTAGCGGTCGAGGCGCCCCCGCTCGGACTTGAGCGCGCGATAGTACACGAGCCCGTCCCGCACGTTCGTGTCGAGGATCTGATCGAGGGGCCGGTGCAGGGTGTCGGCGAGCGCGGACGGCTGGCGCGCGGCGGCAATCACCACACGGCGGTCAGCCGGCAGTACGGCCAGCGGGCCCAGCAGGAGCAGTGCCAGAAGAGCATGTCGCATGGATTAGATCCTAGTGCATCGGCCGGTGCCAGGCGGGTGCCGTCCACGTCCTCTTGATTCCGCGATCGGGCCGTTTTTCCAGAACGGACCTGTGGAATCAAGCACTTACGCTAAAGATGAGTGTCCCCCTGGCGCTAGATGAAGCGGGTGAGGGTGACGTCCAGGACGCGCTCCTGCTTCGCGCCCCGGTACCACTGGACGAGGATGGGGCTCTGATAGGTGCCTTCCACGATCGTCCCGCGCCCCGGACGGTCGCGATCGGACACCAGCAGGCTGACGGATCGCTTCATCCGCAGGAACCGCGACGCCGGCATCGCGATCGCCCGCGAGAGCACGCTCTCCACCATCGATTCTCGCAAACCGAGCGCATCGACGAACCGGTTGAAGACGCGCACCAGGTCGTACTTCGCGTAATCGAGCGTCTTGGCGGGGATCGCCCGGGGATTGCCGAAAATGTGCCCGGCCTTCTCGGCCATGAATCGCACCGGGTCCCGCAGCACCTCGGACAGGTCGTGCCGCATCAACAGGGTCTCGTATTCGTTCACCGTGAGCCCCGCGTGCCGTTCGCCCGGCGCGAGCGACAGCCGGATGCGCCCCTTGGTGACGTCGTGACGGGCGAGCAGCTCGGCGCACTGCTCGTACACACCGAGACGCGGATCCTTCAGATTCACCGACTCGATGCTGTGGCCCGACACCGGCACCACCACCCGGGCCTGCGCGACGGTTTCCTCCGCCGTGTAGCCGAGCACGGTTGTCCGGCGTGTGCGGGGGCGGCCGGCGTGCACGCCGTCCAGGTCGATGAACGACATCGGCTCATCCGGACGATTGCGGTACGACACGCAGGTGCGCAGGGCCCCGGCCATGAAGGCGAGATGGGAATCGGCGTTGAGCGGCTCGGCGGGCTTCTGCGCCTCGGACAACTCCGTCCGCCGATCCATCTTGTCGTGCTCGTAACCCGCCCCTTCGGGAAACATGGTCCTGAAGAGATCGATGTACGGCATGACGCCGGCGCGTGACTGGTTCAGCCGTGCGGCAACCGCCTGATCGATATAGCCGGCAGTGGTATGGAAGGAGCAGCAGAGGGCGCGGGGATAGATGTCGAGCGCATCCCCGTGCCGCTCCGAGACCTCGCGCCGAACGTCGAAGACATCGACACGGGACCGGGGGGTCAGCTCGAGCGAGAACTCAACGGGAGTTACAGGCATCTCACGGGAAGGCCCCGGTCGCGGCTCACTCGTAAGCCACCCCCGACGCCAGCGGATAAGCATAACACAGACTTGAGGTTAGCCCTCAGCGGGGAGACCGCCCACCCGATCCGCCGGGCCCCCGCCTCGGTCCGCCGAACCGCGAGGGTCGTCCAGGGCCGCCGGGGCGGCCTCCCTGGTGAGGTCGCGGGGCATGTGGCGCGGCGGCCGGCACCGGCTGCCCGCGCTGGTGCGCCGACCGGCGCGCGGCGTTCACGGCCGCGCGGGCACGCTCGTCGCGCTTCCGTGCCCGGATCTCCGCGATGCGATCCGCGAGCGGAATCTCGAGCTTCGGCTGCACCTTGGCGTTGTAATCAAAGTCGGGCACGGTCACCCGCGGCAACCGCCGCGCGATCGCGCGCTCGATGTCCCGCAGGTTGCCTTCCTCCTCCGGGGAGACGAACGTGAACGCATCGCCGGTCGCTTCGGCGCGCCCCGTGCGTCCCACCCGGTGGATGTAGTCCTCGGGCACCAGCGGTACGTCGAAATTGATCACGTGGCCGAGCGCATCGACGTCGATGCCGCGCGCCGCGATGTCGGTCGCGACCAGCACGGGAAACTTGCCGGTCTTGAACCCGTCGAGCGCCGCCGTCCGCTGGGCCTGCGACCGGTTGCCGTGGATCCGCTCGGCCCGCACGCCGGCCTTCACGAGATGATCGGCGAGCCTGTTGGCGCGATGCTTGGTCCGGGTGAAGATCAGCGCCTGCCTGATATCCCCCCGCTGCAGCAGCGTCACCAGCAGCACGGGCTTCAGCCCCTGGGACACGGGATACACCGCCTGCGTGATCCCCGACGCGGGGGCGGCCTGCCGCTCGCGCTGGATCGACACGGGGTTGCGCAGCATCTCGGTCGTCAGCGCGGCAATCGGCGGCGGCATGGTCGCGCTGAAGAACATCGTCTGCCGCTTCGCCGGCACGTACCGCAGGATCTTCCGGATCTCGGGCAGGAACCCCATGTCGAGCATGCGGTCCGCCTCATCGAGCACCAGGAACTCGAGATGGGTCAGCTTCGCGTACGGAGCCCGGAGATGATCGAGCAGCCGCCCCGGCGTGGCGATGAGCACGTCCACCCCGCTCCGGAACGCGTGCTCCTGCGGGCCCATGCCGACGCCGCCGAAGATGGACGCGCCCGTAATCGGCGTGTGCACGGCCAGGTCGTTCAGGTCGGCCAGAATCTGCGCCGCCAGCTCCCGGGTCGGCGCCAGCACGAGCGCCCGGGTCGTCCCGCGCGGCTTCTCAATCAGGCGGTTGAGGATGGGCAGCAGGAACGCCGCGGTCTTGCCGCTGCCCGTCTGCGCGCAGGCGAGCACGTCGCGGCCTTCGAGGCCGGGAGGGATGGCGTCGGCCTGGATCGGCGTCGGCCTCGCAAAGCCAAGTTCCTTGATGCCTTTGAGAAGGCTGGGGTGCAGCTTGAGATCGTTGAATGACAAAAACACTCTTTCGGAATCAGAACGGTCGTTATTGTTTCTTGCCGCTGAACGTGCCGTCGCCGAGCTCGCCGAGCTTGACGGTGCCCTTCATGGTCGCGCCCTCGACGGCGCCGGCGTAGGTCACGTGCAGCGCCGTGCCCTGCACGGTGAGATCGAAGCCGAACTCGATGGCGGATCCCTTGACGGAGCCGCTCACCGGCGCCTCGCCAAGCTGGCCGGTGTAGGTACCAGTGACCTTTTCCCCCTCCTGCTTGAGCACGAACGTCGGGGTACCGGACCCGGCCGGCGTCTCCACCGAGACGGCCCATGTGCCACTGGCGTCCGCGGCCGATCCGGCCGACGAGCCTGCCGCGGCGCTGCCGCGGCGTCCGGTCCAGTCCGACTCGCCCTGCCCGCCCAGATCCGCCGTGCCCTTCATGGCGTCGCCGTCCACGGTCCCCTTCATGGTGACGGCAATCGGTCCGTTCTGGGTCGGCACGGTGAACCAGATCGTCACGGCTGTGTTCCCGACGGCTGCCTCGACCGGCATGTCGCCCTGCGGCCCGGACAGCACACCCGTCAGCTTCTCGCCGTTCTTCTTCAGTACGAGCACCGCCGGGGGCGTCGGGCCCGACGGGCGCATGACGACCACGGTCCACGTACCGGTGATATCGGCCGGCTGCGCCGACGCGGGCATCGCACTCAGGAGCGCGACAAGGGCGCCGCCAATTGCACGGATCATCTCGACAGTCTCCTCTTCACGAAAGCCTTACGCTACCATGCCGGCGCCGGGCGCCGAGGCGGCCGAGGCGCGCAGCCTGCCGCCCGTCAGGGCCCCGGCCGCGCTCATCGCGCCCACGGCCATCGCGTACCAGGCCGGCTGCGGGCCCGGCGCCGGAGACCGTGCCGCCGCCACCGCCAGCACGATCGTCACGACCGCCAGGGCGCCCGCATGGGCCATCGGCGCGGCGTTGCCGATGCGCGCCGCCAGCCATCCGCCCACGACGGCCCCGACGAAACTCAGCGCCAGGCTGGCCGCCAGATACGTCGCCGGCACGCCCGCGGCCCCGGTGGACACGCCGGCCGGCATGAAGAGCCTGGTCGCGACGATCGTGCCCGCCATCACGGTCGAGACCATGAACCCGAATCCGGCGACGACGGCAGCGATGCTTCGCAGGCCCTGCATATCCGCTCTTCTCTCTCACTCCCTGCTGAACGGCTGTGTCGCGACAGCCGCTCAGAGCACGCGGATCACGTCGGAACGCGTGATGATGAACGTCTTCTCGGTCTTGAAGTCGCGCACCAGCACCGCGGGATTGGCCGGCGTAATCATCGTCGAGAGCAGATCCACCGGCGTCGAGACGTCGATGAACGGGAAGGCCGGCTGCATGATCGACTCGACCGGCTGCGTCTTGACCGCCGGTTCGGCAATCAGCCGCTCGTAGAGGTGCGTCTCGTTGAGTGAGCCGACCAGCCGCTTGTCGCGGGTAATCGAGATCTGCGAGAAGTCGTGCTCGCTCATCAGCTTCACAGCGGTCTGGACCGGCTCGGTGCCCTCGATCGCCAGCAGCTCGCCCGACAGACCCGAGGCCACGAGATCCCGCGCCGTCATGCCGGACTTCTCGATGAAGCCCTTCTGACGCATCCACTCGTCATTGAACATCTTCCCGAGGTAGCGCGACCCGTGGTCGTGGAAGATCACGACGACCACGTCCTCCGGACCGAAGTGCTCACGAAGCTGCAGCAGGCCCGCCATCGCGGAGCCCGCGGAGTTGCCCGCGAAAATGCCCTCTTCCCGCGCGATGCGCCGCGTCATGAGCGCCGCGTCCTTGTCGGTGACCTTCTCGAAGTGGTCAATCACCGAGAAGTCCACGTTCTGCGGCAGGAAATCTTCACCGATCCCCTCGGTGATGTACGGGTAGATCTCGTTCTTGTCGAAGATGCCGGTCTCCTTGTACTTCTTGAAGACCGACCCGTACGTGTCGATGCCCCAGGCCTTGACCTTCGGATTCCGTTCCTTCAGATAGCGCGCCACTCCGCTGATGGTGCCGCCCGTGCCCACGCCGGCGACGAGGTGGGTCACCTTGCCGCCTGTCTGCTCCCAGATCTCGGGGCCGGTCTGCTCGTAGTGGATGGCGCTGTTCGACAGGTTGTCGTACTGATTGGCCTTCCAGGAGTTCGGCACCTCCTTCTCGAGCCGCGACGAGACGGAGTAGTACGACCGCGGGTCTTCGGGATCGACGTTCGTCGGACAGACGATGACCTCGGCGCCGAACGCCTTGAGCGCGTCGACCTTCTCCTTCGACTGCTTGTCGGTGGTCGTGAAGATGCACTTGTAGCCCTTCACGATCGCGACAATCGCCAGGCCCATGCCGGTGTTGCCGGACGTTCCCTCGATGATGGTGCCCCCTGGCTTGAGGAGCCCCGCCTTCTCCGCGTCCTCGATCATCCGGAGCGCCATGCGGTCCTTGATCGAATTGCCGGGGTTGAAGGTTTCGATCTTGGCGAGCACGGTGGCCGGAATGCCCCGGGTGATGCGGTTCAGGCGCACCATCGGAGTCTGG
>JANPJN010000687.1:0-7440 GCA_031425515.1 Acidobacteriota bacterium
CACGGATCACTTCACGCTCACGAACGCGACGATGGCGCACATGGGCAAGATGGACTCGGCCGCGATGAAGTCAGATGCGAAGCCGGCCACGATGACCTACGAGCTCGATGGCGGCACGAACCTAAAGGCCCATCTGGGACACAAGGTTGACGTGACGGGCACCATGGACAAGAAGGCCATGATGAGCCACGACACCATGGCCAAGCCAGGCGCGATGGGTGACAAAGATAAGATGGGCTCGATGGACAAGGACAAGATGGGCGCCGCCCACAAGGACATGATGGCCGGCAAGATCAAGGTCACCGCCGTCAAGATGGTGTCCGCCACCTGCCCGTAAGCACCGACTGACACAGCAGGCGGGGCCGTCCCGCCTGCTGCACTCGCTCCCCCACCCCACCCACCCTGATCCTGCAGGCTGACAGACTGACCATGCGGGGGCCGAACATGCGCGCGCCGGCCTGCCCGCACCGGTTAGCTCCATCACGCCGCAGTGGCAGCGTCGGACCTCCGGCCGGCCGGCCCAGTGATCACGGCTCGCAGCAGAGCGATCGAGCGGCGTGTGCGTGTCTTGACGGTTCCGAGAGGCTGGGCCAGCGCGATGGCGATCTCACGCTGGGTCAGACCCTTGAAGTAGGCGAGGTCGATCAGACGCCGGTCGGCCGGAGACAGAATCGACAGCGCGCGATCAATCTGCGCTGAAGCCTCTCGCGCGAAGAGCCATGCCTCGGGTGAGTGGCCCTGCCCTCCAGCGCGAGCGTCGGCTGCAACATCAATCGGCGCGGAACGGACAGCTCTGACGCGGCGCGCTCGCAGCTGATCGAGGGCTCGGGTTCTGGCTATGACCGTCAACCAGGCGCGCACCGATCCGCGCGCGCTGTCGTAGCGGGTGGCCTGGCCCCACACCTGGATGAAGACGTCCTGCGCGACGTCCTGAGCGAGCGACCGGTCGCAACCGATCCGCGACGCCGCTGACACGACGAACGACGCGTATCGGGAGTGCAGGAGATCCAGGCTTTCGGAATCGCGCGCCGCAATTCCGATCACGAGTTCGTCGTCCGAACGGACGTCGGATGTGCTGTGTTGAGGGCTCAAGGTGCCCACCAGAGCAACGGAAGTGCCAACCCGCGCTTTCGGTAGAGCTGAATCTGTTGATCGGCTCTGCGCGTAGTGCTCGTGGAATGCCCCGGTCCCGTTCATACCGAACGGACGGGCGGCATGCTGCACAGGGTCAACATTCAAGCTGGCCCAGCCAGACCCCGAGGTGTCCACCATGGAGAAAACGACGTTCGAGGAACGAGAAGCGACTGCCGCGACCACGCGGCGCCTGACCCGCAGGGCGTTTGCGAGAACGTCCGCTGCGGCTGGGATCGGCGTGATCGGAGCTTCGCTGCTCTCGAGCCGCGCAGTCGGGGCGCAGACGCTCACCGACGCCGACATCCTGAATTTTGCCTTGAACCTCGAGTATCTCGAGGCGGAGTTCTACACGAAGGCGACGACGGGCAAGACGATCGAGGAGTTCGGACTCGATGTCGGCGGCAGCGGAACGGCCGGTCCGACGACCGGAGGCAGGAAGATCCCGTTTGGATCGAGCACGATGGCGATCATGAAGGAGATTGCCGACAACGAACGCAACCACGTCCAGTTTCTCCGGGAGGCGTTGGGGTCAGCCGCCGTGGCCAAGCCCGCGATCAACCTCGACGCGCTCGGCGCCATTGCGACCGATCAGCAGTTTCTGGTGCTCGCTCGCGCATTCGAAGATGTCGGGGTGAGTGCCTACGGGGGGGCCGCCAAGCTGATCCAGAATCCCGATACGCTGGAAGCGGCCGCGCGCATCGCACTCACTGAGGCATACCATGCGGGGAACGTCCGCCTGATCATTGCGCTCAAGGGCATTCCGACCCAGATGCTCGACGGCAACGACTACCCGCCACCCCCGACGGGCCAGAAATACTTCACGACGAGCAAAGTGGGGCTCGCGAAGATTCGAACGCCCAGCATGGTGTTGGCAATTGTCTACGGCAATTCGGCGCGCGGTACATCCAAGGGGGCTTTCTTCCCCAATGGTGTGAACGGCACCATCCGTACGGTTTAGCTGAGCGTCGCGATCAACCAGCGTCTTCCGGGGGAGCCTGTGTCGCCTCCCGACAGGCCCTCCGGGGGGCGGCTGGCCGATCGACTGGTGCCCCCAGCCATCGCTTACACTGGGGACGCAATGCCACGCCTCGTCGATATCGTCTCAGCTCCTCCCGAGCATATCGTCCCTCAGGCCGTCGCCGCTGAGTACGCGCGACGTACATTCGGTCCTCAGTTCCACAACATCGAACGGCTGATGCCGATCTTCGACCATGCCGGCATCGCGACGAGGCGGACGTGCCAGCCCATCGACTGGTACCAGTCGGACCACTCGCTGGGCGAGACGAGCGCGGCGTACATCGACGCGGCCTCGACGCTGTGTGCCCGTGCCGCAACGCAGCTCCTCGAACGTCAGGGTCTGGCGCCGGAGTCGATCGACCGAATCGTCTATGTCAACACGACCGGGCTGGCGACGCCGTCCATCGACGCACGCCTGATCAATCTGCTCGGGCTCCGCCGCAACATCAGACGGACGCCGATCTGGGGCCTCGGCTGCGCGGGGGGTGTCGCAGGGCTTGGCGTGGCGTACGATCACCTCATCGGCCATCCACGCGAACGGGTCCTGCTGTGCTGCGCCGAGATGTGCAGCCTCACGCTGCTGCGCGACGATGTGTCGGTGAGCAATGTGGTGGCGACGGCGCTCTTCGCCGATGGGGCGGCGGTGGCGCTGCTGGCGGGCGACGACACGGACCACTCCGGGTTCCCGCTGCTCGACAGCCGCTCGACGCTCTATCCAGACTCGCTGAGCGTCATGGGATGGAATGTCGTATCGCAGGGCCTCCAGGTGGTGTTCGACCGGCGCATCCCGGAGATCGTCGCGCAGCATGCGCGCGGCGAGCTCGACGCGCTGCTGGGCGCGCACGGCCTCACCCTCGACGACATCACCGAGTTCCTCTTTCATCCCGGCGGGCCCCGTGTGCTCGCCGCTTACGCGGACGCCTACGGCCTGCCGCTCGAGCGGTTCGTCTGGTCGCGCGACACCCTGCGCGAATTCGGCAATATGTCGTCGGTGACGGTGCTGTATGTGCTGGAGCGCTACCTGGCCGCGCGTCCGCCCGGCCGTGGCGGCCACGCGGTCGTCTGCGCGCTCGGTCCGGGCTTTTCGTCCGAGTCGCTCCTGATGGCGCTGTAGCGGAGGGATAAGAGAGATCGAGGCGGGAGGAACGGCGGCACTGTGCCCGCCGCCCACCCACCCCGATGGAACGCTGTGAACGATGCGCTACGCGCGCGCGATCGTGCCGTTCACGCCCGCGGGGAAGAAGCCGCCCGACGCCGTGCCGCCGGCGTAGACGATCTTCAATACTTCGCTCGGGGTGCGGACGACGCTGAGGCCGTTGCCGTCCACGAAGAAGAGCCGCCCGTTGGCGTTGCCGATCGTGGGGATGGCCTTCGGGTCGACCTGCGGAATCACCAGCGCCGCTCGTGAGACGAGCGAGCGCAGCACCCCGGCGTGCTGGGCCTCCGTCAGCGCGATCCGCGCAGCGGCGCTGAGGATCGACGCGCTGTCGATGAGGGGCGCCGCACCGCCGTAGGCGCTGACGCCCACGTCCTCGAAGATGGCGGCGACGGTGAGGAACTCCGCCTGGTTGCGGAAGCCCACACCAAGCGCCTCGAGATTGATCTCCGGCTTCGCAACGGCGTCACCCTTGAGTGCGGCGCGCAGGAAGTTGACGTGCGCCACTTCGTCGATGGTGATTTGCTGGGCCGTGAAGCCCGTGAAGTCGTCGAGTGCGACCTTGGCGCCTCCGGTCGTCGCACCAGCTCGCCCCTTCCCGGTGACTCCTACGCCCACCTCTGCAATGCGCTGCCCATTCGCTGCCACACTGTAGAACTCTGCTTCCAGGTACTCCAGGTTCAGCGCAAAGTTGAGGATGTCGACGTCGGTGATGCTCTGCGCGAGCACGTTGACCGCTCCGGGCATCGCCGCGACGCCAGCGAACGCCAGCGCTCCGGTGGCCATCTTCTTCGCGAAGTCGCGACGATGCAGCGGGCTGTGGACGAGATTTTCGAGTACTTCGGCTTTGGACACGAGAGGCTCCTTTGTTCGGTGGACGTCAGTGGACGCGCGTCATCTTCTTCACGCGCGGCGACTGCAAACGCGGAGCCAGGTGAAGGTCATCGGGGGTTGCCGCACGCGCAGGGTGAATCAAACTCACCGCATCAACTGCGTGCATCAATGGCGACGAATGGAGTTGCGGAACAGGTCGTGGACGGTACCGACAGCCTCGTCAGAGCCCTCCTACACACACGGGCAGCCCATCAGGGTAAGATGCTGACAGCCGACAATGATGACGTCCGCCGACCAATTGCAGCACTGGCTCGACGCCGCCACGCTCGGCGTGTGGACGGTCGAGCTGTCCACGCACACACTCAGCTGTTCCGCGCAGTGCAAGCAGAACTTCGGACGTCCAATAGCGTCGCCCTTCACGTACGCCGATTTGTTCCAGGCTATTCATCCTGACGAGAGGGAAAGGGTCGCTGCCGCGATTGCATCGGCGTGCGCCGCAGGCGGCGATGGCATCTATGTGGCCGAGTATCGGGTCCACTGGCCCGACGGGTCTACCCACTGGATCTCCGCGCGCGGCACAGTCGAGTACGAGAACGGCCGCGCAATTCGAATGTCGGGCGTCACGCTGGACGTGACAGCGCACAAAGCGGCATCGGAGGCGGAGCGGGCCGCCAGGGAATTCTCGGATCGACTGATCGAAAGCAGCGACGACTGCATCAAGGTCCTCGACCTTTCGGGCCGTGTCCTGTGGGTGAGCCCCGCTGGACTGGCCCTGCTCGGCGCCTCGGCGCCTGACCTGGTGGGCCGGATGTGGCCGACCCTGTGGCCGGCCGCCCTTCGGCCGGCCGTGTGCGACGCGATTGCGCGTGCGGCGGCAGGAGGCCCGGGACGCTTCGACGGAGCCGCGCGTACCGTCGCCGGCGTCACGCGCTGGTGGGACGTCAGAGTGACGCCCGTCTGCGGCACCGACGGAAATCCGGACCGCCTGCTCGCCGTGTCGAGAGACATCTCCGAACGGAAGACACTCGAGGAAGCGCTCCGCCGGTCGTGCGACGATCTCGAGGAGCGGGTTGCCCTCCGCACGTCGGAGCTTCAGCTGCTCGGCAAGCGCCTGAGCACGGTGCTGGAGGACGAACGGAAGCGACTCGCCCGCGAGCTCCACGACGAGCTCGGTCAGACGCTCACGGCGCTCAAGCTCGATACCCGCATCGTCCGGCGCACAGTCGAAGGGCACGGCGTAGTGCAACGCGCCATCGGCTCGCGGATTCGCGACATGGAAGAGGTGCTCGATGCCACTCTTCTTGCCATCGAACGGATCGTGACCGAGCTGCGTCCCGCCGTGCTGGACGAGCTGGGCTTCTGCGCCGCCGCGGACTGGCTCGTGCAGCAATTTTCTGCGCGCACGGGCATTCCCGCCATCTTCGACTGCCCCGAACCACTGGAGATGCCCGAGGAGACGGCCACGGCTCTTTTCCGGGTGCTTCAGGAAGCGCTGACCAACGTGGCGCGGCACGCGGGCGCCGGGCGGGTGGTGGTCGCGCTCGAGCAGGGCCCGCATGGGCTCGTGCTCGATATCGCGGACGATGGCTGCGGAATTCCCTTGGCGAGAGGACCCGTCGTCACGTTCGGGTTGCGGGGGATGGAGGAACGGCTGCGCATGCTGGACGGCAGCCTGAGCGTGCGGCGCGACCAGCGGCAGGGCACCAGACTGCTCGCGCGGGTCCCGGTCCGGGGCACGGCGTGACGGCGGGTACCCGGCCTCCCCGCATTCGAATTGCGATTGCCGACGACCACCCCATCGTCAGGCGCGGGCTCTGTCACCTCGTCGAGCGGGACTGCGAGGTCGTGGCCGAGGCGGAGTCCGGGGACGCAATGATCGCGCTCGCCCCGGAGTGCGACTGCGATGTCTTCGTCATCGACCTGGCGATGCCCGGGCCGGGCGGCCTCGCGGTCCTGAAAGCGCTGCGACGACTACGGCCCGACGTCCCCGTGCTCGTACTGAGCGTCTCGCCGGAAGATCAGTTCGCGATGCGTGCGCTCAAGAGCGGAGCGTCGGGGTACCTCACCAAGCGCAGCGCGCCGGACGAGCTCATCGATGCGATCCGCCGGATCGCGGCGGGCGGTCTGTACGTGAGCGCCGGGATCGGACGCCGGCTGACCGACGAGATCATGCGGCCGCCTCCCCGCTCCGGTGCCGCACCGGCGGGCTTGTCCGACCGCGAGTTCGAGGTGCTGTCCATGTTTGCGGCCGGCGAGACCGTGACCGCCATCGGCGTGCGTCTCGGGCTGTCGGTGAAAACCATCAGCACCTACCGGCGGCGTCTGCTGACCAAGCTCGAGCTGCCCAACAGCGCCGCGCTCATCCGCTACGCCATCGAGCACCGCATCCTCGAGTCCTGACCGGGATCTGCGAGCGAGCCGACGCCCGCGGCAAACCTGTATTCGATGTCCAGCGGGCTCCTACTCCACAGTCGGCGGGCCGGCTGACTCCGCGCGTCCTCCCGTCGGTCCGGCGTCCGTGCGCTCGACGTGGATCGTGCAATCCTTCAACAGCGCCACCAGCGCTCCGACAGCCGCGAGCACCGGCGCAAGCACGGCCCCGACCACTCCGGCCGTGACCGGAAACTCCGCGATCGGTCGCCCCTCGTGCTTGACGACGATCCGGCTCACGTTCCCTTCATGAACCAGCGCCTTGAGCTTTTCGAGGAGGTCACCGCTCTCCGCCTTCAAGGTGTCCCACAGCGTCTTGTCGCTCATGCCAGCCCTCCCCCAGCGCCCAAGGCGCCCTTCGATCGATCATACGCGCCGGGAGCGACGGGAGAGCCAGTAAACTATTCCGGTCGAACGACGCGGCCAGGCGCTATACCGACCCGACCCTCGCCACGACATTGCGCTATCGCTGGCGCTGAACGGAGTCTTTTACATGTCCGCGATCCGAGTCCTGTTCCTTGTCGTCCTCGTGTGGTCCGCGGTCCCTCCCGCCGCGGCCGCCCAGACCGCCGGCACGATCACCGGCATCGTCGAGGACGCCAGCGGCGCGGTGCTTCCCGGTGTCGCCGTCACGGCACGGAGCCCGGCCACGGGGCTGACGCGCAGCGTCGTGACCGGCGCCGAAGGGCGCTTCGTGCTGCCCTCGCTGGCGCCGGGGCCGTACGACTTGCGTGCGGAGCTCGCCGGCTTCAAGCCGCAGGAGCGCCGCGGCCTCGACGTGCCGGTCGCCGCCACTCTCAACCTCACGATCACGCTGCAGGTCGGCGACCTCGCCATCACCGATGTCGTCTCGGGCAGCGTGCCGGTCG
>JANPJN010000688.1:0-9856 GCA_031425515.1 Acidobacteriota bacterium
CACGTAGCTGTCGCCCACCATCGTGAGCCGGCGGTCCACCGTCTCACGAAGCACCCGATTCTCCGCCTCCAGCCGCCGCTGCCGGACGGCATTGCCGATGACGAGAATGGTCTTGTCGAGCGAGAGCGGCTTCTCGACGAAATCGAACGCCCCCATCTTGATCGCACGCACCGCGGATTCGATGTTGCCGTGGCCCGACATCATCACGACCGGCGCATCGACCCGGCGCTCGCGCAGCCGCGCCAGCGTCGCGAGCCCGTCCATCCCGGGCAGCCAGATGTCCAGGACGATCGCGTCGAACGGCGACCGGATGACGCGGTCCAGGCAGGCTTCGCCGCTCTCCACGGCATCCACCACATACCCCTCGTCGCGGAGTACGCCACCGAGCGCACTCCGCACGCCGGCTTCGTCGTCAACGATGAGCACGGAGGGTTTCATGAAATTCGGCTACCAGCTTCCAGCTTCCAGCTCCCAATTCCAGCTGACAGGCACCTTCCATCAGCCACCACCGCCCGCCCCCCCCGCCCCAGGCCGAGAGCCGGAAGCTGGTAGCTCCCTCAGCATGGCAGCTCGATCGTGAAGATCGTGCCTGTCGGCACGTTGTCGCCCGCCTCGATGCTGCCGCCGTGCTCCGCGATGATGCGGCGGACGATGGCCAGGCCCAGGCCGCTGCCTCGCTGCCTGGTGGAATAGTACGGCATGAACAGCTTGTCCCGGTCGGCCACGGGAATGCCGGGCCCGTTGTCGGCGACCGTGATCCGGACGACGCCGTTGGCGGCATCGCGGCGCGTTTCCACCGTGATGGTCGGCGGCGCGGCGTCCGGCCGGGGTCCGGCCCCGCTCCCGCCCAGCGCCTCGACGGCGTTATCCACCAGGTTGATCACCACGCGGCGGATCTGCTCGGCGTCCACGCGGACGGGAGGCAGCCCATCGGCGAAGCGCCGCTCGATACGAATCTCTCGGAAGAGGCCGTTGTAGAGGACCAGCGCCTCGTCCAGCACCGCATGGAGATCGGCCGGCACGGCGCGCGGCGCGGGCATCCGCGCGAACTGCGCGAACTCGTCCACGAGTGTCTTCAACGACTCGACCTCGCTCACGATCGTGGACGTGCACTCCTCCACGAACTCGCGAGAGGCCGGAGGCGCCGAGGAAAAATGGCGCCGCATCCGTTCGGCCGACAACTGAATCGGCGTGAGCGGGTTCTTGATCTCGTGGGCCAGCCGCCGCGCGACGTCGCGCCAGGCGGCCACGCGCTGCGTCCGGATGAGCGGCGTCACATCGTCGAACACCAGCACCGCGCCGGCCGCGTCCCCCTCCTCACCCTGGAGAGGGGTCGCGGCGGCGGCCAGGTGCAGCTCGCGGCCGTCGCGCACGACGGCGATCTCCTGCGCGGCCGTCCCCCCGCCAGCCTGGCGGACCCGCTGCAGGAGCGCGTCGAGGGGGCGGAGGTCGTCGCGGCCGAAGGCCTCGGCCGAGGCGCTGCCGATGACGGCGCGGTCCAGACCGAGCAGCCGCAGCGCGGACGTGTTGACCGTCTCGATCTTCGCGTCAGCGGCCACCGAGATCACGCCGGTGGCGATGCGCTCGAGCACCGTCTCGATATAGCGGCGTCGCTCGTCGAGCTGCAGGTTCTTGCGTTCGAGATCCAGACGCGATCGCTCCAGCTTCCGTTGGCTGGCCGCGAGCTCCTCTGCCATGGTGTTGAACGCTTCGACCAGCGAGCCGAACTCGTCGCGCGTCTCCGGTTCGATGCGATGTTCGAGCCGGCCCGCGCCGATCTCCCGCGCGCCGGCCGCCAGCAACTGCACCGGGCGCGTGATCCGTTTGGCGAGGTAGAGCCCCGTCCAGGTCGCGCTGACGAGAATCATCAGGGTCATCATCAGGAAGAGCGAGAGATAGACCCCTTCGAGCGGACGACGGACGACGCGGAGCTGGTTGTAGTTCTCGTAGGCCTCGGTGATTCGCCTGGCGTGGAGCGGAAGATCGCCGCGCAGGTGATCGCTGGCGATGACCACTCCCACCGTGCGGCCGGACACCGGATCGCGCACGATCGCCCCGGCGCGCACGAGCTCGCTGCCGGCGCCGAGCGGGTCAATCGAGCGGGTTTCGGCGCTGCCGGAGGCAACCCGCGCCGCCAGCCGGTCGGCCTGAGCCCGGAGATGGCCGAGCGGGAGTGACGGCGATTCGACCGCGACGAGCGGCAGCGGTGCGCCGCCGGGCGGCACGCGGTAGACCTCGACCAGCCCCAGACGGGCCTGCGTGACCTCCGGAGCGATCGCACGCCGCACCGTCTCGACGTCTCCCGCCTGTACGGCGGCCGCCGGCATCGCACGGGCGATCCGCGCGGCGTGCGCCGCGGCGATGTCTTCGTGCTCCCGGTAGTAGTCGCCGCCGATGGCCACCGCGGACCGCAGCACCTCGTCCACCGGCTGGCTGAACCAGAGCTGAGTGCTGCTGCGAATCAGTTCGCCGCCGACGAGCAGGACGAGAACGGACGGGATGATCGTGAGCCCGAGGAGCGCCATCACCAGCTTGGCGCGGAAGCGCGAGAACGGCAGCCCGCGGCGCCGCTCGACGAACAGCTTCACGATGTTGCGCGCGAGCAGGAAGACGAGCGCGAGGACCATGGACAGGTCCGCCGCGGACAGCGCGTAGAGCACGACCTCGCTGAGGAAGTCCGGGTTCAGCGCGGGCGAGTGATCCGCGAACCAGACCATGCCGGCGAGCGCGACGAACAGCAGCAGGATGCCGAGCAGAATCAGACGGGGATTGTCGCGGAAGGGGCGGCGCTCCGGCGCAGGCGGCGGGGTCGTCGGCCGGACGGCCGGCGGCGGTCGGCGGGCATCGCGCGCGGTCGGCATGGCGCGGGAGACTCCCGTCAGCCTTTCGTCTTCTGCAGTTCGTCGACTTCGCGCTTGAACTGCCCGACATCCCGGAACTGCCGGTAGACGGACGCAAAACGGACGTACGCGATCTGATCGAGCAGCTTCAGCTCCTGCATCAGGCGGGCGCCGATCTCTTCGGTCGTCATCTCCCGCTCGTGCCGCTCCTGGAGCTCCGACTCGATGCGGTCGGCAATCGCCTCGAGCTGCTGAATGCTGACGGGCCGCTTCTCCGACGCGGTCAGCAGCCCCGCGATCATCTTCTGCCGCTGGAACGCCTCGCGGTTGCCGTCCTTCTTGACGACCCGGTACTCGATGTCCTCGATGCGCTCGCGGCTCGTGAACCGTTTCCCGCACCCGAGGCACTGGCGTCGGCGGCGGATCACGTCCCCCTCCTTGCTCTCCCGGGAGTCCACGACCTTGTCCCCCATCTGTCCGCAGTACGGGCACTTCATGGCGCGCTGTTCTCCATGCGGGGGGGCGGCACAGGGGCGGCAGGCGCGGCGCTGGCCGACTCCGCCGAGGCGGTCTCCGCCATCCGGCGCGCCCCGGCGAGCGTCAGGCCTTCCCGCATCATGAACACGATGCCGAGCAGGGTGACGGGCACGAACGAGATGGCGTGCAGGACGATGGCCGCGCCGGTCGCCCGATCGGGCGCCGCGGCGAAAAACGTCGTCACCGCGAATTGATAGGCCAGGTGGAACCCGCCGATGGCGCCGGGCGTGGGCGCGGCCACGCCCACTACGAGGATCGTCATCACAAGGAACGAAGCGGGGTAGGAAAACGTAATGTGAAATGCCAGCGACGCCAGCCAGATCCCGGCGGCGATGCACAGCCACATCGGAAAAGAGAGCGCGAGGGCCGCCAGCAGGCGGCCGGGTACGCGCATGACGGCCAGGCCGCGCGCGAAGGTCTCGACGAGCCCCGCCACGAGGCGGGCGACTCGTGCCGGCAGCACCCGCTCGATCCGCAGGGCCGCCCGGCCGAGCCGGTCGGGATGGCCGGCCAGCGCGAACAGCAGCCCGAGGCCGCCGACCGCCGCCAGGGCGGCCAGCCCGCCTCCCAGCTTCACGCGCGCCAGTTGCCCCGGATCTCCCGAGATGGCGCCCGGCCCGGCGGTGAACACGAACGCCGAGAACAGCAGCAGCACCGTCGCCAGGTCGAGCAGCCGTTCGAGCACGACCGTCGCAAAGGCGGACGCCGGGTTCAGATGCTCGCGTTTGGCCAGCAGATACGGGCGGATGACCTCCCCCGCGCGGGCGGGCAGGAGCGCACTGGCGGCAAAGCCGATCACCGTTGTGGTAAAGGCATTGACGAACCGGGTCGGCCCGATGGGCGCCAGCAGCGACTGCCAGCGCCAGGCACGCAGCACGTAGGTCAGGGCGGTCACGAGGAGCGCAAGGACCAGCAGCGTGGCGTCGGCCCGGCGCGTCTCGGCCCACACACCGGCGAAGTCGGTGTGCCGGAAGGCAAAACCGAGCAGCCCGATGGTAAGCAGGAAGATCAGAGCGTTTCGCGCTGGTGGCCGCATCGGTGGTGCTGTCGGGATTAGAATCCGGGGAGTGCTCGGCGGGGCCCGGTCCGGCCCTGGCCGGATGTCCCGGCGAACTCTACTACAACGTCCGCTCCAATTCTATGGGTAAACGTGAGTTATTGCTCGTGCTCGGGTTCCTCGTCGTCGGGGCGATCGTCTATCAGGCGTCGGCGCCGCCCCCCGCGCCCGGCGAGCGGAGCTTCTCGCTCGGTCAGGCCATCGATCACATCAAGCGCGCCGTCCGGTCCAACCGTGCCTCGGCCGAAGCGACGACCACCACGCGGCATCCGGTCGCCGCGGGCGTCACCGCCCTGCGCCTGAAGTCGAGGCTGGGGGCGCTCACGATCATCGGAGAGGACCGCAACGACATCGAAGCCGAGCTGCGCGTGCGTTCGAACGGGGCGGACGCCGACGAAGCGCGGCGTCTGGCCGAAGCGACGAAGCTGGCGGTCCGGGATGCCGGCCCGTCGATGGCGGTCGAAATCGACTATCCCGCGGAAGGCACCCAGCGCACGTTGAAGCTCACGCTCAAGGTGCCCTCCCGTCTCCGCATCGACCTCGACGAGAGCGGGACGCCGCTGTCGGTGACCGGTGTGGCCGGCGTCGAGCTTTCGGCGTCGCGCGGCGAGGCGACCCTCCGCGAGATCAAGGGCGCCGTCACCGGGACGCACCGCGGCGGGGATCTGTTCGTGGCCGACGCGCAGTCGGTCAAGCTCGAGGTGTCGGGATCCGAGGCGCAGATCCAGCGCGTCGCCGGCGACCTCAGCGTGAAGGTCCGGGGAGGCGATCTGCGCGGCCGCGAACTGGGCGGCAGCGTCCAGATTGATGCGCAGGGCTCGGACGTCACACTCGAAGGGCTGCAGAAAGCCCGCGGCCTGCTCCGCGTCACGGCATCGGCCGGCTCCATCACGGTTCGGGACCTCGCCACCGAAGCGCGCATGGACGTGCGCAACACCGAAGTCGACGTCGAAGCCGTCACCCCCGCGACGCTGACGATCCGGAGCGAGGGCGGCGGCTCGATCGACGTCCGGCCGGCCCCCGGCGGGTACCAGCTCGACGCGCTCACCGCAGGAGGCAACATCACCCTCCCCGACCAGACGCTCGTGCCGGTCACGACCGGCCAGGAGCATCGCGCCTCGGGCGCGGTCGAGGGCGGCGGCCCCACGCTCCTCCTCCGCACCACGCAGGCAGACATCGTCGTGCGCGAACGCTGAGCGGCAGGTCCCTTCGGGGAGTTGACTCCCCTCCGATCGATCGGTAAGCTTCCACGTTCCCACGAGGTCACCAGTGCTCTCCACGCATCCCCTGCTCGAAACATCTCTCGACGGCCTGACGCTCAACCGCCGCGGCAAGGTGCGCGACGTGTACGACATTCCGCTCGCCTCGGGTGAGCCGGGGCTCCTGATTGTCGCAACCGATCGCATCTCGGCCTTCGACTACGTGCTCGGCTCCGGCATTCCCGACAAGGGCAAGGTGCTCACGCAGCTCTCGGGCTTCTGGTTCGATCGGATCGGAGACCTGGTGCCCCATCACCTGATCTCGCTCGACGTGGACGCGTTTCCCGCCGCCGCCCAGCCGCATCGTGCCGTGCTGCGGGGACGGACGATGCTCGCGCGCCGCACGGAGCCTGTGCCGATCGAGTGCGTGGCGCGCGGGTATCTGTCGGGATCCGGCTGGAAGGAGTACCAGCAGACCGGCCAGGTCTGCGGCGTCGCGCTGCCGGCGGGGCTGCGCGAGTCGGAGCGTCTGCCCGAGCCGATCTTCACGCCCGCGACCAAAGCCGACTCCGGGCACGACGTGAATATCAGCGAAGAGGAGGCGGGACGGATCGTCGGGGCCGATCTCATCGCGTCGCTGAAGGCGTTCACGCTCGAGATCTACCGTCGCGGCACCGAGTACGCCGAGTCGAAGGGGATCATCATCGCGGACACGAAGTTCGAGTTCGGGCTTGCAGGTGAGGAACAGGAAATCGTGCTCATCGACGAGGTGCTCACGCCCGATTCCTCGCGCTTCTGGCCGCGCGATCAATATGAGCCGGGCCACGGGCAGCCGAGCTTCGACAAGCAGTTCGTCCGCGATTACCTCGAGCAGATCCGCTGGAACAAGCAGCCGCCGGTGCCGTCGCTGCCCGATGAGGTCATCCGGCGCACGCGCGACAAGTACGTGGAGGCCTTCCGGCTCCTCTCCGGGCGCGAGCTGCAGTAGCCGTGCGCGACCAACTCGAAAAGCTGGTGCAGGATCTCCTCGACAAGGGTGTGCTGTACGACGACGCGCGGCGGGAGTTTGAGAAGATGTTCATCGCGCGCGCGCTCCAGCGGTCGAAGGGCAACGTGGGCGACGCCGCCGGGCTGCTCGGTCTGCACCGCAACACCATCGCGAGGAAGATCGCGGAGTACCGCCTCCGGCGCCTCGCCGGGTGACCCCGGAAACCTCGAACCCGGAACCCCGGTTTCTAGCACTCTCACCTCTCGACTGCTTGACAGCAGCGCTGCTTCCTATACAATTAGCAGTCGGTTCTGCTGATTGCTAAGCCGCAGGGCCGACCGGCTTCATTTCAACCGTATTTTCGGTAATTTGGCAGCTGGCGGGGCTCCAGCCCCGCGCTAACCGAGGCGGCACGTCCGCCTCACAGACATCGGAGAGAACGCCTATGGCCACCACCGCAACCGCAGTCAAGATTCGTCCCCTGCACGACCGCGTCATCGTGCAGCGCATCGACGAAGGCGAGCAGAAAGTCGGCGGGATCATCATCCCCGACACCGCCAAGGAAAAGCCGCAGCAGGGCAAGGTCATTGCCGTCGGCAAGGGCAAGGTCGAGAAGGACGGCAAGGTCACGCCGCTCGACGTGAAGGAAGGCGACACGATCCTCTTCGGGAAGTACTCCGGCCAGGAAATCAAGATGGACGGCGAGGAGTACCTCATCATGCGCGAGGAAGAGATTCTCGGCGTCGTCACCAAGTAGCTTTCAGCCATCAGCTCTCAGCGCTCAGGAGAGCGTCTGGAGCCGCTGGTTCGGGCACGAGACATTTTTCGGAACTGACCGCTGCCAGCTGACCGCTGACAGCCGATCACGGAGAGACAAGCACTATGGCAAAACAGATTATCTACGGTGAGGAATCGCGCCAGGCGATTCTGCGCGGCGTCAACCAGCTCGCCAATGCCGTCAAGGTCACGCTCGGCCCCAAGGGCCGCAACGTCGTCCTCGACAAGAAGTTCGGCTCCCCCACGATCACCAAGGACGGCGTCACCGTCGCCAAGGAGATCGACCTGAAGGATCCGCTCGAGAACATGGGCGCGCAGATGGTGCGCGAAGTGGCGAGCAAGACGTCCGACATCGCGGGCGACGGCACGACCACGGCGACCGTGCTCGCACAGGCCATCTTCCGCGAGGGGGCGAAGAACGTCGTCGCCGGCGCGAACCCGATGGAGCTCAAGCGCGGCATCGAGAAGGCCGTCGAGGCGGTCATCGCCTCCCTCAAGAGCCAGTCGAAGCCCGTCGCCGGCAACATGATCGCCCAGGTCGGCACGATCTCGGCGAACAGCGACGAGACGATCGGCAAGATCATCGCGGAAGCGATGGAGAAGGTCGGCAAGGACGGCGTCATCACGGTTGAAGAGGCGCGCACGCTCGAGACCTCGCTCGAAGTGGTCGAGGGCATGCAGTTCGACCGCGGCTACCTCTCCCCCTACTTCGTGACCGACCCCGAGCGGATGGAAGTCGTGCTCGAGAACCCCGTCATCCTGATCCACGAGAAGAAGATCAGCACGATGAAGGACCTCCTGCCGCTGCTCGAGCAGGTGGCGCGCGCGGGCCGTCCGCTCGTGATCATCGCCGAGGACGTCGACGGTGAAGCGCTCGCGACCCTCGTCGTCAACAAGCTGCGGGGCACGCTCCAGGCCGTCGCCGTCAAGGCGCCGGGCTTTGGCGATCGCCGCAAGGCCATGCTCGAGGACATCGCCATCCTGACCGGCGGCCGCGCGCTGACGGAAGACCTCGGCATCAAGCTCGAGAACATCAAGCTCGAGGACCTGGGCAAGGCCAAGAAGGTCACGATCAACAAGGACAACACGACCATCGTCGAAGGGTCGGGCGGGTCCAAGGACATCGAAGGCCGCGTCAAGCAGATCCGCACGCAGGTCGAAGAGACCACGTCGGACTACGACCGTGAGAAGCTCCAGGAGCGGCTCGCGAAGCTGGTCGGCGGCGTAGCCGTCATCAAGGTCGGTGCGGCCACCGAGACCGAGATGAAGGAAAAGAAGGCGCGCGTGGAAGACGCCATGCACGCGACCAAGGCGGCGGTCGAGGAAGGCATCGTCCCCGGCGGCGGCGTCGCGCTCATCCGCGCGGCCAAGGCGCTCGACAGCCTGAAGCTCGAGGGTGACCAGAAGGTCGGCGTCGAGCTGATCCGCAAGGCCATCGAAGAGCCCCTCCGCTGGATCGCGACCAACGCGGGCCAGGAAGGCTCCATCGTCGTCGCGCGCGTGAAGGAAGCGAAGAGCCCAGGCGAGGGCTACAACGCCGCGACCGACACCTACGAAGACATGGTGGCGGCCGGCGTCATCGACCCGACGAAGGTGGTGCGTTCGGCGCTGCAGAACGCCTCCTCGATCGCGTCGCTGCTGCTCACGACCGAAGCGCTGGTCTGCGACATCCCCGAAGAGAAGAAGGATTCGCCGATGCCGGGCGGCGGTGGCGGCGGCATGGGCGGGATGTACTAAATCGACAGCGGGAAGCCCAGCACCAACGCGCTGGACGCTGACTGACTGACGGGCCGGCTGGAGCAATCCAGCCGGCCCTTTTTTTATGGGTGCGCGCCGTGCCGACGGAGCTGGGCCCTGCGAGCTGAGGGTTTTGAAACTGATAGCTGATAGCTGTCAGCTGATAGCTCGAGCTACCTGAGCGTGAAGCTCATTTCAATGAGGATGAGGACCGGCACAGGCTGGCCGAGGCGGCGGCCCGGCTCAAAGCGCCATTGCTTGACCGTCTTGATGGCTTCCTTGTCGAGACCGAACGTCGAATCGAGGGACTTGGTGATCTGCACGGTCCCGACGGAGCCGTCCGGAAGGACCACCGCTTCCATCGTGACGACGCCCTGGATGCGGGCGCGCATGGCCTCGCTCGTGTACCCGGGTTTGAACTCGCGGATCAGCCTCGGCGAGGTCACGCCGTTCCCCTCGCGGTAGACGCCTCCGCCGGTCCCGCCGCCCGTGCCGTCCCCATAGCCCGAGCCGCTGCCGGGGCCCACGCCGGTGCCCGTGCCCGTGCCGCCGCCGCCCCCAACCCGCTGCCCTGAGCGACGGTCGCCTCAGGGAGCTGCGACATGGCGCCGGGCAACTCGGCCACCGCCGTGACGGCCGGAATGTTCATCTGCGGCAACGGCTTTGGCGCGACCTCGGGCTTCGGCGGCGTGAAAACGCGCGCCTTTGGCGGCACAATCGC
>JANPJN010000689.1:0-2253 GCA_031425515.1 Acidobacteriota bacterium
ACGGAGCAGCGCTCGCATGGGGGCCTCCTGGCCTTTTGGCCTGGCGATGTCTTCTGTCCGGGGTCAGACGGGCGTGACGGCCCGGGACGGGTCTGGTCCACTAGGCTAACACCGGATCCGGCTGGATGGTGGGCGGACGGCAGGCGGCGGCCGTGAATGCCGCGCGCCGACGGGGAGCCCCGCGGCTCCCCGACCGGCGCGCAAGCAGAGAATGCAGCCGGGAACGGGTCAGCGCACGCGGTCGGCAATCGTGTCGCTGTGTGCGGCTGAATGCTGACGGAGCTGGTTCCACCCGTCGCTCCCACCCGCGGCAGCCGCCCGTTCCGTGGCGAGCTCCTGCCAGGAGGCGTAGCGGCTCAGCGTCAGGAACTGCCAGTTGCCGCCATCGAGGTGGGTCATCAGAAGGTCGGCCGTCGACGGCTTGGCATTGGGGTCGCGCTGGCGCAACGCCTGCTCCAGTTCCGTACGGTGACCCGGGACCGCGCGATGCACGCCCAGGAGGTACACCGGGCTGCCGGCCGGCGTGCCCGTCATGCCCATCGCGCGCTGGAACTCCGGCCAGGACGGGCCTGACACGTAAGTATCCTCGTGCCACGCCATCGTCGCTCCGCCGCCAGCGGGCGGCAGCGGGGTGATCTCCACGGTGGCCTTCGTGCCCGTGTGCTGGATCACGCAGAAATCCCAGTCGGCCCCTTCCTGATGCCGGAGCAGCAGGTAGTGCGACCCCATCGGATCCTTGGGATTGGGCTGCTGCTGCAGCTGCTTCGCCAGCGCGGCAGCCTGACCGGGGGCCGCCTTGACGAACATGACGCTGTAGACGTCGGTGGCGGCCGCAGTCGCGGGCGCACCCGCGGCGGGCGCCGCAGGTGCAGGCGTCTGTGCCATGACCAGTGTAACGGACGCGGCAACCGCACCGAGCACACCGGCCAATCGAGAGATGAAGTTCACTGACAGCTCCTTTGTAGAGGTGGAAGCTCCCTACTAGGTCATCAATTTCCACGTTTGTCAAAGAAACAATGTGGTCCGCAGCAGCCCGGTCCGCACGACTGCGTCAGCCATCACGGGATGCCTGATGAAGCTGTAATAATAAGGGCACGATGATTGAGTGCCCGCTCTCAGCCGCCGGATGGTGACGGATCTGCCGCCCGACGGCATTCTCAGTCAGGACCAACTGCAGGCGCACGCGGTGCGCATCGCGGGCATGCATCGGCTGGCGGCCAGCACTCGACGAGGCCGGCCGCTGCTGCCCCAGCTCGACGAGAGCGCCGCCCGGCTCGACGCCACGTACACGTTCCTGTCGGCCGCATCACGCGTCGATCCGCAACCTGTCGCGTCGGAAGACTGGCTGCGCGACAACCATCACGTCGTGCAGGATCAGATCCGGGAGATTCGTCAGGATCTACCGAAGAACTACTACCGGCAGCTGCCAAAACTGGCCGACGGGCCCTCCCAGGGCTACTCCCGCGTGCACGTGATCGCGCGCGAGCTCATCACCCACACCGCGGGCCGCCTCGATCTAGACACGCTGATCGAGTTCGCGAACGCCTACCAGGAGTCTGCCGAGCTCTCCATCGGCGAAGTGTGGGCGATCCCGATCATGATGCGGCTCGGCCTCGTGGAAGAGCTCCGGCGGCTCGCGGACGGGGTGGTCGAGGCGCGTCAGAGCCGCGAGATCGCGCGGCGCGCCCTCGCGATCCTGGCGGCGGGGCCAGGCTCGACGGAGAAGAGCCTCGCCGGCCTGATCGACGGGGGTCGGATGAAGGACGGCCGCCTGTCGGCCGCGTTCGTCGTGGAGCTGCTGCAGTGGCTGCGGGATCAGCCGTCGACCGCTGCGCCGGCCTGGCAGGCGCTCCAGCAGGCGCTCGTGGCGCAGGACGATTCGCCCGACGAGATGCTGCGCCTCGAGCACCAGCGCGAAGCGGCCGATCAGCTCGCGATCGGCAACATCATCACGAGCATGCGGGTGCTCTCGTCCATCGACTGGACGATCTTCTTCGAGCGCGTCAGCCTGACCGAGCGCGTGCTGCGCGACGATCCCGCGCAGGCGTATCACCGGATGGACTTCCCCACGCGCGATCGCTATCGACACTCCGTCGAACAGCTCGCGCGGCGCGCCAGGATGCCCGAAACCACGGTCGCACGCCGGGCGATCGAGCTCGCCCGCGACGCCGTAGCCAGCGACCCGCAGCGCGATCGCTCGCATCACGTGGGCTATTACCTGATCTCGCGCGGCCGCTTCAAGCTCGAACGGGA
>JANPJN010000690.1:0-3733 GCA_031425515.1 Acidobacteriota bacterium
GCGACGATCGTACGCAGCCGCGGATTCATGTCGGGATCCCCGCCCCCGCCGCGCGCCGCGACGGTGAGCTCCTTGATGATGCGGGTGAAGATCTTGCCGCGCTTCGCGTCCGCGGCACCCTTCTTATGCTTGATGGTGTGCCACTTTGAATGGCCGGACATGGTGAAAACTCCAGATTTAAACGATGAAAATGACGAGTCATGCTACCACACGCCGGACCCGGCGGCAGGCGGGCACCGGGAGCCGTCGCCCCCCACAACGGGACACGGATGTCACGGGCCAGATCGATCGGGCCTGGCGCGGACGAGCGCGGATCCGGAAGATCAATCCGCCGGGCTGGCAGACCGCGCTCCGCGCGGTCGAGCGAGACCCCGAGTTCCGCCGCTGCGAGCACGCAGCAGCAATCTTCTGTGCTCGAAGCGCCGGGACTCGAGTCTCGCTCCAGGCCGGCCGGAGGCCGGCCTGCCCAGCCCAATCGTCCTCGGCAGAGGTGATTGCTTCGGCGTCCCAGGCAAGCGTGCACCTCTGATCACCCCGTCCACCGTGCAT
Source organism: Acidobacteriota bacterium (assembly GCA_031425515.1). Lineage (GTDB taxonomy): Bacteria > Acidobacteriota > Vicinamibacteria > Vicinamibacterales > 2-12-FULL-66-21 > JALZOC01. The sequence continues at coordinate 550 of JANPJN010000690.1, forward strand.
CTCCGCGCTTGTCCGTCACATCCGTGTTCCTCCGTGTTCTGTCTGGGTGACTCACAAGCCCGACCGCGGGTGGCAATCAGCGGCGGCGCGCGAGGATGATCCAGACGTCCGCGCGGCTGTCCCAGGCTCCGCCGCGGTAGTCGCCGAGGACCGCGTCAATGGCAAAGCCGGCCGCCTCGAGACGCCGGGCCATCTGCGGGACCGACAGAGTCCGGAACGTCAGCGAGAATCGATGCACCTGCTGCGCGCGGCCGCGGCGCTCGATGGACTCAGGGTCGAAAATCGTGAGCCGGCGGCGGCGATCCTGCCGCACGGACTCGACCAGCGTCAGATGCGTGTTGGCTCCGCGGCGCCCTGCGAAGCTCCGGCGCCGTTCGTATTCGGCCCACCGCGGCAGATCCGGCACCAGGTCGATCCCGAACAGCCCTCCGCGGCGCAGCACGCTCGCAACCGATGCCAGCGTCGCCTTCAAATCCTGCTCGCGCGTGAGCGATTGCAGGATGCCGTACGGCGCCATGACGAGATTGAAGCCGGGCCGCCGCCGGAACGGAAGCGTGCGGATGTCTCCGCGTACGAGCAGCGCCTGCGCCTGCAGCTTCGCGCGCCGCAGGCGCTGCTGCCCGCGCGCGAGCATGGCGGCCGATCGATCGATCCCGACGACCTGCGTCCCTGCCCGCGCGACCGGCACGGTCACCCGCCCGGTCCCGCACCCGAGCTCGAGCACCGGCCCTTCCTGCGCCGACGCCAGGCGCTGCCAGAACTTCACGTCGCGGCGCGCCACGGTCTGCGCGTTCTCCCAGTCGTAGAAGGGAGCGTAGGCGTCCCACCCTTCCCAGCCCGGAGCCTCCGCGCCGGCGGGTGTCCCACTCGTCATCTTCCGCTTCGCCACAGGTGCCGCGCGGCTCACGCGCCCTCCGCCCGCAGGACGGACAGCAGCGGGTCCGCGGCGCGGAACCAGCCGGCGAACGCCGTCTTCACCCCCGACGTCACGGGCTGCACGCGATGCTGCAGCGACAGATCGATGCGGAACAGGACGGCGTCCCCCGCCCCGGTGTTGGCGACCTCTTCGACCACGCGGCCCGTCTCGCGTTCGCGAATCTGCAGCACGCCCCCCTCATAAGGATCCGCCTCGAGGTTGATGCTCATCGCCACCCGTCTCCCCTGCACCACATCGTCGTGCCAGTTGTGATGGTGGCCCGCTCCGGGTGTCAGCCGGTAGACGAAGCCGCTGAAGCGGGACAGCGGCGTGCATCCGGTGAGCGATTCGACGGCGTGCAGGAACGCACGGTCGTTGCAGACGAGCTCCAGCATGCCCGACGTGCCATCCGGCTCCATGCAGACGTCGATCGACGGCGGGGTGACGTGGTCGTGCCGCACCTCGAAGAACGTGGCCGCCCCCAGGCCGCGCTGCACGGTGCGCAGGAGCGGCGCGTCCACGAGGCGCGGCAGCCTGATCCAGTGATGGCGCAGGAAGTGATCCCGGAGAGGCTCCCACTCACCCTCGCCGGCGCCTACGCGCGTGCCGGCGCGTTCGATCCGGATCATTCGAACTTCTGCCCGACGGTGGCGAACAGCATCGTGTTCTGGATCTCGACAAAGGCGGGCCCGGCGGCGGCCGCCGCCTCGGCATACTCCCCGAGCCGCGCGAGGTATTCGCTCCCGAGCTCGCGAGTCGCGGGGCTGCGCGTGCGTTCGATTGCCGCGGCGACCGCCTGACGACGACCTTCCCAGAGCGCCGCTGCCGGCGCCCCGAGCCGCGCGCTCGACACGGGAAACAGCTGCACATCCAGCAGCTCGACGCCGGCGCCCGCGATGAGCGTGGACAGCCGCGGCCCCACCGCTCCGTCGGCCGCATCGGTACGCTCCGCCGCGGCACTGGCAAAGAACCGCCCGGAGGCCTCGTAGGCTCGCATGCCCGATTCGACGGAGCTGTAGAAATACCGCGCTCCGTTGTCGGGCTCGACCGCGACGATCCGGCCGCCGGGGCGCGTGACGCGGGCCAGCTCCCGCACTGCGCCGCCGACATCGGGAATGTGCTGCAGCACCGCGACGCAGAACGCGGCGTCGAACGTCCCGTCCGGAAAGGGGAGTGCGCAGCCGTCGGCCGCCGCGAAGCTGGCCCTGATGTTGTGCGAGCGGGTCGCGGCGAGCGCCTCGTGGACCCGCGCGGGAATGAGGTCCACGGCGACGAGCGAGACTTGCGTCAGGTGGAGCCGTGACAGGCGGACCTCCGCGGTGCCGGTACCGCATCCCACATCCAGGATGCGGCGTCCCGCTCTCGGCTGAACGGTGTCGCGCAGGAAGAAGGTGAACGCATCGTCCCACCACCGTTCGCGAAGGTGCTTGAGCGTCGGGGCCGCCAGAACGTCGATGTCGCGTGCCATGGTCAGTAATCTATCCCCCCCGGTGATCGGCCGCGACGAGCTCGGCGACGGCCGCTGCCCGGGAGAGGTCGCGGGGGCGTTCGAGCGTCCACACATCGAGCCCGGCGCTGCAGCGCGTGATGGTGTCGAGCTGCTGCTGCAGGGCACCCCGTTCCCCGGTGCCGGCGCGGTAGGCGTGGCGGACCATCGCGACGACGGCGTCGCGCCGTGATACCCGCGCCGCGCGGATGTCGTCTCCGGTGGAGAGGAGGTAGATACGACCGAGGGGCGCCGGGGTCGCCCGGAAGAGTTCCGGGTGCGTGCCCGCGGCGACCCGGCGCTTGCGCGTGTAGTCGGCCACGGCCGGCCCTGACGCGTCGAGATGGACCGCCGAAGAGGAGTCTGCGAACAGTCGCAGCCCGGGATACGACGGGATCGCGAGGAGCGAGCCGTCCGGCGCCTCCTCAATCAGCACCCCGTCGTCGGCCAGGACCGGAGCGCCCCGCATCGCGAGGAGCGCCGCGAGTGTGGACTTCCCGGCGCCGGCCTCACCCGCGAAGAGCACGGCGCGGCCGCCGAGCAGGACGGCGCTCGCGTGGAGCACCAGCGAGCCCTCCGATGCAAGCGCGAGCGGCAGGGCCTGGTCGAGCAGGAGATGGCGCAGGGTGGCGTCGCTGGCGCGCCCGCGGGGGGCGATCTCGATGAGCGCGGGTGAGACGCGGAACTCCGCGAAGCGGCCGAAGCGGAAGTGAACGGCCGCAGGTGCACGGGCCACCGTGACCCATGGCTCGCCGTCGGAGAACCGCCACAGCGTCGTCCAG
>JANPJN010000691.1:0-1650 GCA_031425515.1 Acidobacteriota bacterium
GAACGTCCGGTCGTACACCGTCATCGTCGTGTACTGCATGCGCGGACGGTGCGGCCGATCGAAGCCGTCGAAGTCGGGCAGCGCCAGCGCGCGGGTGATCTGGCGCGCACGGTCCGCGCGGAAGTTGAAGAAGATCACCGAGTCCTGATCCCGGATCGGACCGATCGGCTGCCCGTCGGGCCCGGAGACGACGATCGGGCGGATGAACTCGTCTGTGACCCCCGCGAGGTAGGAGGCTTCGACGGCCGGCAGCGCCGAGGCGGCGGACGTCTCCGCCACGCCGTTGACCATGGCGTCGTACGCAAGCTTCGTCCGCTCCCAACGCTTGTCGCGGTCCATCGCGTAGTAGCGGCCCACGACCGAGGCGATCCGTCCGGTGCCCGCCTGCTGCAGGACGTGCTCGAGCTCGGGAATGTAGCGCGCGGAGCCGGCGGGGGAGGCGTCGCGGCCGTCCGTGATGGCGTGGACGAAGACGCGCGCGACCCGGCGCCGTGCCGCCATCTGGATGAGCGCGTGCAGGTGCCGCTGGTGGCTGTGGACGCCCCCGTCCGAGAGCAGGCCGACGAAGTGCAGCGCGTGTGCGTCCCCCGCGCAGCGATCCATCGACGCCGCGAGCGACGGGCTGTCGGCCAGCTCGCCGTCACGGATGCTCTTGTCGATGCGGGTCAGGTCCTGGTACACGACCCGGCCCGCCCCCATGTTCATATGGCCCACTTCCGAGTTGCCCATCTGGCCGGCCGGGAGGCCGACGGCCTCGCCGGAGGCTACGAGCTTCGCGTGGGGATAGCGCGCCACCATGGCGTCGTACACCGGAGTTCGCGCCATGGCGATCGCGTTGTTCACGGGGTCTTCGCGCAGGCCCCACCCGTCGAGGACGATGAGGACGAGCGGGCGTGTGGCGGCGGCCATCACGCCTGCTTCAGTTGCCGGATGGCGGCACGGCCGGCGTATTTCCCGGATGCGCCGAGCTCCTCCTCGATGCGCAGCAGCTGGTTGTACTTGGCCACGCGGTCCGTGCGGCTGGCCGAGCCCGTCTTGATCTGGCCGGCGTTGGTCGCCACCGCGAGGTCGGCAATCGTCGTGTCTTCCGTTTCGCCCGAGCGGTGCGAGATCACGCTGTTGTAGCCGGCATCGCGCGCCATGGCGACGGCGTCGAGCGTTTCGCTGACCGTGCCGATCTGATTGAGCTTGACCAGCAGCGCGTTGCCGATCCCCTCCTTGATGCCGCGGGCCAGGATCTCCGGGTTCGTCACGAACACGTCGTCTCCCACGAGCTGGATCCGGTCGCCGAGCGCCTTGGTGAGCGTCTTCCAGCCGTCCCAGTCGCCTTCGGCAAGGCCATCCTCGATCGAGATGATGGGGTACTGCCGGACCCAGTCCTCGTACATCGCGACCATCTCGTCGGCCGTACGCGACTTGCCGCGGGACTTCTTGAACTCGTAGTGCTTCGCCGCGTCGTCCCACAGCTCGCTCGAGGCGACGTCGAGGGCGACGAAGATGTTCTCGCCGGGCTTGTAGCCTGCCTGGACGACCGCTTCGAGAACGACGTCTACCGCTTCCTGGTTCGACGACAGGCTCGGTGCGAAGCCGCCTTCGTCGCCGACGCCGGTGGAGTGCCCCTTCTTCTTGAGGATGCCGCGCAGCGTGTGG
>JANPJN010000692.1:0-8942 GCA_031425515.1 Acidobacteriota bacterium
CGCGGCACATCGAGTTCCAGGTCCTCGGCGACCATCACGGGGCAGTCGTTCACCTCGGCGAGCGGGAGTGCTCCATTCAGCGGCGGCACCAGAAACTGCTCGAGGAAGCGCCCTCGGTGGCCGTCACCGAGAAGATGCGTCGCAAGCTCGGGGGCATCGTCGTGGATGCCGCGCGGGCGGTCCAGTACACCAATGCCGGCACGTTCGAGTTCCTGCTCGACGACAAGGGCAACTTCTTCTTTCTCGAGGTCAACACCCGAGTCCAGGTCGAGCATCCGATCACCGAAGCGGTCACCGGCATCGACATCGTCAAGGAACAGATCCGCATCGCGGCGGGTGAGCGCCTGTCCTTCAAGCAGGGGGACATCACGTTCACGGGCCACTCGATCGAATGCCGGATCAACGCGGAGGACCCCGAGACGTTCGCGCCGTCCCCGGGCGTCGTCCACGCCTACAGCGTGCCGGGCGGCCCCGGCGTGCGGGTCGACACGTTCATCCACGCCGAATGCACCATTCCGCCGTATTACGACACGATGATTGCCAAGATCATCGTGCACGGGCGTGACCGTCAGGAAGCCATCGCCCGCATGCGCCGCACGCTGGAGATGACGGTCATCGAGGGGATCAAGACGTCCGTTCCCCTGCACCTCAAGATCCTCGCGGATCCGGACTTCATCGCGGGCCGGCTCAATACGGGCTTCATGGAGCGCTACCTGATCGAGAAGAAGCCCTCCGCCGGCAACCTCGCCGAGGCCGTCTAGGCCAGGCCGCGGAGCGCCACCATCGCGATTGCCGACGGTCTCGGGCCGCAGCCGTTTCTCTACCCCCTTATCGACACCGGCGTCTGCGCCGCGCGCGGACGCGATCCGATGGCGCTGGCGGCGGCGTGCCTGGCCGGAGGGGCCCGGATGCTCCAGCTCCGCTGCAAGGAGGAGGGAAGCGCCGCCTTCCTAGATCTGGCGCGGCGGCTGGTGCGGCTGGCTGCTGTCGCGGGCGCACGGGTCATCGTCAACGATCGGGCCGATATCGCCCGGCTGAGCGGCGCCGCCGGCGTGCACGTGGGGCAGGACGATCTGCCGGTCGCGGAGGCGCGGCAGATCGCCGGCCCTGGCGCGATCGTCGGCCTCTCGACCCACGACGAGGCGCAGGTGGATGCGGCGCTCGCCGGCGAGGCGACCTACGTCGCGGTCGGACCGGTCTTCGGCACCTCCACCAAGGCCACCGGGTACGACGCGCGCGGCCTCGCGCTCGTCCGGTACGCCGCGGGGCGCGGCAAGCCGATCGTGGCCATCGGCGGGATCTCGCTCGTCCGGGCCGCGAGCGTGGCGGAGGCGGGCGCCACCGGGCTCGCGGTGGTCACGGACCTCCTCGAGGGCACGAGCGCCGAGGCCCGCGTGCGCGCCTTTGCGAGCGCCATCGCACGCCGCGACTGACGGCGCCGGAAGCCGGGAAGGTATAATGCGGCGGTCTGAACCAGCGGCAGCGCGTCCTCGACGACGCGCGGAGGGTGAATGGATTCGAATCTCCTCAGGACGAAGTCAATCGAGCAGCTGGTCGGCGATGCGGAACATGGCGGCAAGTCGCTCAAGCGGACGCTGACGGCCGTCGATCTCACGCTGCTCGGGATCGGGGCCATCATCGGCACCGGCATCTTCGTGCTGACGGGCACCGCCGCCGCGAACCAGGCGGGTCCCGGCATCGTGCTGTCGTACGTGGTGGCGGGGCTCGCCTGCGGCTTCGCCGCGCTCTGCTACGCCGAGTTCGCGGCGATGATTCCGATCTCCGGCAGCGCCTACACCTACGCCTACGCCACGCTCGGCGAGGTCTTCGCGTGGATGATCGGCTGGGACCTCATTCTGGAGTACGCCGTCGGGTCGATGACCGTCGCGGTGGGCTGGAGCGGCTACTTCCAGCGGATTCTCGCGGGGTTCGGCCTCCATCTGCCGGTATGGATGGCGGCCTCGCCCGACGCAGCCGTTGGGTCGCTCGTGAACCTGCCCGCGGTGCTCATCGTGCTCGCCATCATGGTGCTGCTCGTGGTCGGGGTGCGGGAAAGCGCGCGCTTCAACGCCGCGATGGTGGCGGTCAAGCTGGTCGCGGTGGCCTTCTTCATCCTGGTGGGCTTCACCTATGTGGAGCCGGCGAACTGGACGCCGTTCATGCCCTACGGGTTCTCGGGCGTCATGACCGGGGCGGCCGTCGTCTTTTTTGCGTACATCGGCTTCGATGCCGTCTCCACCACCGCGGAGGAGGCGCGCAACCCGAGCCGCGATCTCCCGATCGGGATCATCGCGTCGCTGATCATCTGCACGCTGCTGTATCTGATCGTGGCCGCCATCCTCACCGGCATCGTCCCGGTCGTGCAGTTCAAGTCGGATCCGCAGTTCCTGAACGCACCGGTTGGCTACGCGCTCGCGGTCATTCACAAGGACTGGGCCGCGGGGCTGGTGTCGGCCGGCGCGGTGGCGGGGATCACGAGCGTGCTGCTCGTCATGCTCATGAGCCAGCCACGGATCTTCTTCGCGATGAGCCGGGACCGCCTGCTGCCGGCCGGCGTCAGCAAGGTGCACCCGCGCTTCCGCACCCCTTACATCACGACCATCATCACCTGTGTCATCGTCGCGGCCGTCGCCGGGCTCGTGCCGATCCAGATCCTCGGCGAGATGACGAGCATCGGCACGCTGTTCGCGTTCGTCGTGGTGTCGATCGCCGTGATCATCCTGCGCATCCGGCGTCCCGAGGCGAAGCGTCCGTTCCGCGTGGCGGGCGGTTATACGATTCCGATCCTCGGCGTCCTGTCCTGCGTGTATCTGATGGTCAGCCTGTCGGTGATGACGTGGGTCCGGTTCCTCGGCTGGCTCGATCTCGGGATGATCATCTACTGGTTCTACGGCCGCATCCACAGCCCGCTGGCCGATCGGGCGGAGGCCGCCGCGCGGTCGGGCGTCGAGAGCTTCGCAAACTTCCTGAAGATGCTCGGCTTCATGCTGCTCTTCAACGGGTTCTGCATCACGCTGCTGGCCTACCTCACCATCTTCAACGTGACGAACGAGGTGCTGGCGAAGTGGCACGAGCTGGACGCGGTGCTGACGCACGCGGGGATGCACATCAACCCTCAGATTGCGGATCGCTTCGGCTGGACGATTCTCGGGATTGGCGCGGCCGTCACGGCGGCCGGGTTCCTTCTTGGCAGGTCGTCCGCCAAGCGCTGATTCCCGGCGGACCAGCCGAGGGGCGACGAGCGTCGAGGCGCTCCGCACCGGCAGGCTGTCCCCGTGGTGGGTGGGGTGGCGCCTCTCGGTCGTCCTGCTGGCGCTGGTGCTCGCGGCCGGCACCGCCGGCTTCGTCCTGATCGAAGGGTGGAGCACGTTCGACGCGCTCTACATGACGGTCACGACCGTCACCACCGTCGGCTACGGCGAGATCCATCCGCTCTCGACGGCCGGGCGGGTCTTCAACATCGGCGTCCTCATCTTCGGCGTCGCCACGGTGCTGTATACGTTCTCGTTCTTCATGGCGCGGCTGGTCGAGGGCGACCTGCACCAGCGCTGGATCGGACGCCGCCGGAGACGCATGCTCGACGAGCTCGACCATCACTTCATCATCTGCGGGTACGGCCGGATGGGGCAGGTCATCGCCGAGGAGTTCGCCCGGCAGGCCGTGCCCTTCGTTATTGTCGAGCGCGATCCCCAGCGCATGCAGGAGGCGGTTGACGCCGGCTACCTCGCAGTCGAAGCGGACGCCAGCAGCGAGGCGGTGCTCGCACGCATCGGCATCGCCAGGGCCCGCGGCTTCATCGCGGCGGTCAGTACGGACGCCGAGAACGTCTACGCGGTGTTGACGGCGCGGCTCCTGCGGCCGGACCTCTTCATCATCGGGCGCGCGGAGACGGAAGACGCGAAGGGCAAGCTGGTGCGGGCCGGGGCCGATCGCGTCATCTCCCCGTATCAGATCGGCGGCCTGCAGCTCGCCCAGACGGCCCTGCGGCCCGCGGTCGTTGATTTCGTCCAGCTCGCCACCAGCTCTGACAACCGCGACCTCAACATGGAACAGGTCCAGATTCACGCCGGCTCCGAGCTCGCCGGGCGCACCCTCGTGGACGCCAGCCTGCGCCAGCGCTACGGCGTCGTCGTTGTCGGCATCCAGCGCGCGGCAGGAGCCATGGAGTTCAATCCCGCGCCCGAGAGCGTGATGGGGGTGGACGATTTCCTCGTGGTGCTGGGGCGCAGCAGCAGCCTCCGAGAGCTCGAGGCCGCGGCGGGGCTGCGGGCCGGTGCGCGGAGGGAACGATGAGCGCCAGGCTCCTGGACGGCCGGGCGATCGCCGCCGACATTCGTGAGGCCGTCCTGCCGGACGTCCACGCCTTCACGTCAACAGCCGGCCGGCCGCCCGGTCTGGGCATCGTCCTGGTCGGCGACGATCCGTCGTCTGCCATCTACGTGCGGAACAAGGTGCGGGCAGGCAGCGAGTCCGGGCTGTGGGTGGATTTGCAGCGGCTGCCCGCCACCGCCACGCTGGATGATCTTTTGACCCTGGTGCATGCGCTCAACGAGAGCCCGCGCCACGACGGCATCCTGGTGCAGTCGCCGCTGCCGCCAGGGATGGGACGGGGCGCCGGGCAACGCGTGTTCGACGCGATCGATCCGGAGAAGGATGTCGATGGCTTTCATCCCGTGAATGTCGGGAAGCTCGTGCAGGGGCGGGCGCACCTGACACCCTGCACGCCGACCGGCGTGATCGAGATGCTCGCTCGCAGCGGCATCGCCATGGCGGGCGCCCGCGCCGTCGTCATCGGACGCAGCGAGATCGTGGGCAAGCCCATGGCCATGCTGCTGCTCCAGCGCGACGCAACCGTGACGATTTGTCACTCGAAGACCCCGGACCTCGCGGCTGTCGCCGCCGAGGCGGATATCCTCGTCGCGGCGATCGGCCGCCCCGCCTTCGTGACGTCCGCCTTCGTGAAGCCCGGCGCGACGGTCGTAGACGTCGGGATCAGTGCGGTCTCCGATCAGGCTGTGGTGCACCGTATCTTCGGCGCCGATTCTTCGAGGGCTGCCGACCTGGCGCGCCGCGGATCCATCGTCGTCGGTGATGTGCACCCGGATGTCGCCAACGTGGCTGGAGCGCTGACGCCAGTGCCCGGCGGAGTCGGGCCCCTGACAATTGCCATGCTGCTCAGGAACACCGTCACCGCGGCGCGGTTGCGTGTCCGGCCGACCTAGAGCGACCCTGGTGCCCCGACGCCCGATGCTTCGCGCGGCACTCACAGGGGGCATTGCCACCGGAAAATCGTTCGCCCTGAAATGCTTCGCGGCACTCGGCGTGCCAGTGGTGGACGCAGACCTCCTCGCGCGCGAGGTCGTGGCGCCTGGCACCGAAGTACTCCACGCGATCGCCGGACGGTTCGGACGCGGCATCCTCACCGCCGAGGGCTCGCTGGATCGCCGTGCGCTCGCACGCGTGGTGTTCAGCGACCGTGCCGCCCGCTCCGATCTCGAGGCCATCGTCCATCCGGCCGTCTACCGGCGAATCGGTGCGTGGTTTCTCGCGCTGCCGCCGGCCACCCCTCTGGCGATGGCGGACATTCCCCTCCTGTTCGAAACCGGACACGCGCCGGACTTCGACGCCGTCGTGGTCTGCGCGTGCAGCCCGCAGGAGCAGCTGCGACGTTTGATTGCCCGCGACGGGCTCTCGCACGCCGACGCGCGTGCGCGCCTCAGTGCACAGTGGCCGATTCACGAAAAAGTGGCCCGGGCCGATTACGTGATCCGCACCGACGGGGGGATGGCTGACACGGAGCGGGAAGTCCGGAAGACGTGGGTGAGGCTGATGCCGGACTCGGACAGGTGAGCCCGTCCGTCTATTTCGTCATGGTCGCTTCACTGTCCTTGGCGGGCGCGATGCGCTCCTCGACGAACGTGTCCCACTCGTGGCAATGCGGGCACTGCCACAGGAGCTCGGTGCTCCGGTAGCGGCAGCGCGTGCAGATGTGCGGGTCGAGGTAGAAGATGGCGTCGCGGGTGAGGCCGACGTAGCGGTCCACGAGGGCCGGCGTGAGCTGCAGGCGCGACAGCGTCTCCCAGATCGCCTGGTGCAGGGCCAGCGCGTGCGGGTTGATGACGAGGGCGTCGAAGAGCAGCTCCAGCGCTTCCTCCAGACTGCCGTGCGTCGTCAGGTGCCGGGCAAGTGCAAGCCTCGCGCGCCAGTCCTGCGAGTTGGCGGCGATGAGCCGCCGACACAGCGCGGGAAAGCGCGCCGCGTCGTTCAACAGCGCGTAGGACCGCTCGAGCCGGTCGAACGCGAGGTAGGCGCGCTCGGGCGACGTGTCGATGAGCTCCTCCCAGGCCGCGCTGGCGGCCGCGGCGTTGCCCTCAATCAGCCGCACGTCGCCAAGGTTCAGATAGCCGGGAGCGTTCTTCGGATCCAGCGCGACGGCCGCCTCGAAGCGCCGCGTCGCTTCGGACAGGTCGTCGCGCTTCAGCGCTGCGAGACCGATCTCGTTCTCGAGGAAGGCCAGAATCTGGTGGTGGCGCGGTTCGGCGGCCGCGCCGTCGCGCGCAGCCTGTTTCTGCCGCATCGCGTAGGCCTCGGTCCACTGATGCTGTTCGGCGTACAGCTTCTCCAGGTTCGCCATCGCATAGCGGTTGTCCGGTTCGAGACGCAGGACTTCCGAGAACGCCTCGACGGCACGGTCGACGAACCCTCCGTGCCGATAGTCGAGGCCGAGGCACAGCAGCACGTTCGCCTGCTCGAGTGTCCTGAGGTGGGCCCGCTGCAGGAGGCTCTGATGTTCCTGAATCGCGCGGCCGACCTGTCCCTTCTCCCGATAGAGGTTGCCAAGGATCAGATGGATCTCCAGCGGATCGCCGGCGGACTCCGCCGCCGCGCTGAGCTCCTCGATAGCCTGATCGATCTGATTGGCCACGAGGAAGTTCAGCCCGAGCATGTAGTGCGGAGACTCCCGCGCGCGGCGCCGATCGATCCAGCGGCCGTCCTTCAGCTTGTACCGCTCCCAGGCCTTTCCGACGATGAGGCCGGCCAGGAGCGCGAGCAGGACGAACAGGGTCTCGTAGGGACTCATGCGGATGGGGGAGTGTACTCCGTCAGCAGGGCATCCCATCGATCCTGCGCGCGCAGGACCATTTCGAGAAGGGAGCGCGCGGCGCCGCGTCCGCCCCCGAGCGGACTGACCCAGTCCACCCGGCGGCAGACATCGGGCGCGCCGTCGGCCGGTGCGGCGGACAGCCCGGCGCGGAGGAGGACGGGGAGGTCGAGAAAATCATCTCCCATGTAGGCGACCGCTTCGTCTTCGAGCCCTGTGTCGCGAAGAATCCGTTCGTAGGCGTCGAGCTTGCGCGACACGCCCTGCACGAGCAGCCGAACGCCCAGTTGCGCGGCGCGGTGGGTCGTCGCGCCAGACGACCGCGCCGACAGGAAGCCCACCGTCAGCCCCGCGCGCTGCGCGAGGACGATGGCGGCGCCGTCCCGGATGTGAAAGGCCTTGGACTCCGACCCGTCGGAGTGGACGACCACGGTGCCGTCGGTGAGCACGCCGTCCACGTCGAACAGGACCAGCCGGACCCTCGCCGCCTTATCGACCGTATCCATGCCCTGAATCCCGGACGTCGAGCCCCGAGCCTTCCGTCATATCTTCCACAGATCGTGCAGGTGCACGACACCGACGACCGCCGCCCCGGCATCGACGACAACGACCGAGGTGATCTTGCGGGCCTCCATGGCGCGCAGCGCCTCGACAGCGAGCAGGTCCGCTCCAATGGTGACCGGACCTCGCGTCATGACTTCACCGGCCGTCAGCACCAGCACGTTCGCTGCTCGCGCCATCAGGCGCCGGAGGTCACCGTCTGTAAAGATGCCGGCCAGCCGCCCCTTGTCGTCCACCACGCACGTCATGCCGAGCCGCTTGCTGGACATCTCGTGGAAGATTTCGGCCATCGACGCCGAGAGCCCCACGATCGGGGCCGCGCTGCCGCCGTGCATCACGTGCTCGACTCGCAGCAGCCGGCGACCGATCCGTCCGCCGGGATGGAGGGAGGCGAACTGGTCCGGGCTGAAGCCCTTCCGGACGAGGAGACTCATCGCGAGGGCGTCGCCCATCGCGAGCGCAGCGGTGGTGCTCGCCGTCGGGGCCAGGTTCATTGGGCAGGCTTCCTCGGCGATGCCGCAGTTGATGGTGACATCGGCGGCGCGACCGAGCGTGGAGTCGGGGTCGCCGGTCAGGGCGATCACCCGCGCGCCGATCCGGCGGATCGACTCCAGGAGCCGCAGGAGCTCGTCGGTCTCGCCGGAGTACGAGAGCGCGACGACGACATCGTTCTCCTGGATGGCGCCGAGGTCTCCGTGGATCGCTTCGGCGGGATGGAGGAACCAGGCCGAGGTACCGGTGCTCGAGAGCGTGGCTGCGATCTTCCGGCAGATCAGGCCTGACTTGCCCATGCCGGTCAGGATGACGCGTCCCTGGCAGCCATGGAGCAGGCCGACCGCCCGGTCGAACGTGTCGTCCACGCGCTCGACGAGCCCGAGCACCGCCGCGGCCTCGATGCGGAGTACGTTGCGCGCCACGTCGAGATCGGCCGGCGGAACGCTCATGCCTGTGCCACCGGCGTCAGCGCGTGGATGCGGACCAGCCGGGCCAGGAGCGGCTCCAGCCGGTCGAGCCTCAGGGCGTTCTGGCCGTCGCTCTTCGCGCGCGCCGGCTCTTCGTGTACTTCGAGGAACACGCCGTCCACGCCGGCCGCCACGCCGGCGCCAGCCATGGGCTCGATGAACTGGGCCTGGCCTGCCGTGACGCCATCGCCCGCGCCGGGAAGCTGCAGGCTGTGGGTCACGTCGTAGACCACCGGGTAGCCGAGGGCGCGCAGAATGGGAAACGCGCGCATGTCCACCACCAGGTTGTTGTACCCGAAGCTGTAGCCCCGCTCCGT
>JANPJN010000693.1:0-1666 GCA_031425515.1 Acidobacteriota bacterium
CGTGCCGCGGCCCGTCCCCGTGCGGGGATCCAGGCCGAGGGCGATCAGCTCGTCACGGAACGTCAGATCCTGGAGGGCCTCGTTCGTGATCGAATAGCGTTCCAGCTCGTTCGCGTAGGTGAGCGAGAGTGATGTCGCCGGCCGGGAGCCCCGCACGACGGAGCTGCCGCGACGAAACTGCCGTGTGATCGTGGCACGTCCGCCGTTGGTGTCGAGCGTATAGGTCGGCTCCGCGGCGTGCCAGGACTGCCCCGTCAGGTTCAGGTCATACCGCGGGCTGAAGAAGTATGGCTCCTTGAAGTTCAACCGGATGCCGCGATCGAGCGCCGAGTAGCGCGCCAGGACGCCGGCCGTCCGCGCGCCGCCGAGAAAGTTCACGTGGCGCCAGTCCACCTGAACCCGGCCCTTCTCTTCGGTGCCGTAGCCCACGCCGAAATTCACCCGCTGGTGCTTGCCTTCGGTCACCGTGACCCGCGTGGGGATCTCGGGAGGTTTGGCTTCGGTCCGTATCGGTTCCACATTCACGAACTCGAACAGTTCCGGCCCGTACAGCTTGCGCTGGCTCTCCTGGAGTGCGTTCTGCCGATACGGACGGCCTGGTCGATACGTCAGTTGCCGGCGAATCACGTTCTCGCTGACGCTCGAATTCCCCACGACCTCGATGGGCCCGAAGGTGGACAGCGGGCCCGGCTCCGCGCTCAGCGTCACGAGATGCAGGAGCGGCGTGCTGCCCGGGGTCTCGTTCATCCTGACGGATGCGTAAGGAAAGCCGTGATCGCGCAGCTCGTCGAGCGCCGACTCCCGGCTGGCCTGCAGCAACGCGCGGTCCAGGGGCACGCCCGGCTTGAGCGGCACCCGTGCTTCGAGCAGCGTCCGTCGCGGCGCGGGCAGCGGCTCGAAACCCGTGTAGTCCACGCGCTCCACCCGAAGCGGCTCCCCTTCCTCGATCCGCACGACGAGCTTCACCGAAGTCTGATCGGTATTGAGCGTGGCATCGAAGGAAGTAATCCGCGCGGCCGGGTAGCCGCGGTCCTTGTAGAAGGCGACGATGCGTTTGAGGTCCGCTTCGAATTGGTCACGACTGAAGTAGTGCTTCTGACCCCACGGCAGGCGGGAGCTCGAGCTCGTGGCGAGGACAGACTTCAGCTGCGCGGGCGTCACGGCGCGCGCCCCCTCGAAGACAAAGCTCGAGACCTTGACGCCGCCTTCCTCTTTGCAGGCAGCGACGGCCACAAGAAGAACCAGCAGCGTCACCAGGCGAGGCGCACGCAGGAAGCGGAACATAGACAACTGGATGTACTCACAAGCTGTGCCATGCACCGGGCCGGCCCCGGCGTGGCGGGCGAAGAAAAAAAGCCAGCGCCCCCGGGGGACGCTGGCTGGTAGGGCCGCCGGATTGACCCGGAGCGGCGTTCAGTCGCGCGTAATGTCGGGCTTCCCAGCCGACACCGACAGCATGATGCCGAGACCTGTGGCAATCACGAGCCCGATCGCGATCCACATGCCCGGCACATGCCGCAGGGCGCCCCCGTACCACAGCGCCGCGAGGGCGCCGATGACGAGGATGAAGTACCCGACGAGATACGCGTTGATGAACCGCATGTGCTGCTGTGCTCCGTTACCGCGTCATGCGGACGACGAGGGCGGCGCGGCGATTGAGGCGACG
>JANPJN010000694.1:0-2314 GCA_031425515.1 Acidobacteriota bacterium
GCCCGGGCCGCGCTACGCGCTCGACCTGGTGGACGCCGCAGGCGTACGCGGCTCGCTCATCGACGGAGACGTCATCGATCGGGGCGGGAACTTCAACAGGTCCGCCAACGTCGTGGATCCGCCCGATCCGCGCTTCGACGCCGAGTTCTCGCCTCGCGACTCTGCATACGCGACCGCCGGCTATCGACCCCGCAGAGCTCCCGTGATCCCTACGGCTCCCGCACCGCGACCACGGAGTTGAGCACGAAGGGTGGCGCCACGGTCTGCGTCTTCCCCGACGGCCAGACGACCTGAATACTCTCGATCGCATCCGCCGCACCGAGCCCAAAGTACAACGGGTAGAGGCTGTGCGACAGGTACCCGGAATTGCCGTCGAACACTTTCTTGTAGGCCACTCCCCTCGCGGTCACCGTGACCACCGCGCCCAGCCCGTCGCGGTTCGACGTCGTGCCGGAAAGCTTCACCGCCACGAAGCGCACGCGCGTCTTCTCGGCGAGGTTGCTCACGAGCACCATCGGCGCCGCGTTGAACTCGTTGGTGACGATGTCGAGATCGCCGTCGGCGTCGAGGTCGAAGATCGCCGCCGCACGAGAACCGCGGGCGCCCCACACGGTCACGCGCCCTGCCGCACCCGCGCCATCGGGATGCCCCTTGTCCCTGCCCGTGGCATCCAGCTCGAAGAACGGCGTCGCCAGGCCGCCCGTCCGCGGCTCGACACCGACCGCGAACTCGGCGTCCACGAACCGCTGGCCCCGGTCGTTCAGCTTCACCGAGTTGATCATGTAGCGCTCCGGATAATTCATCCCCGACGCAATGAACACGTCGTCGAAGCCATCGGCATTGAGATCGCCGACGCTCGGCCCCCAGGGGCAGTAGTTCTCGGAGCCGAACGCATCGGACGCTTCGGTGAACCGGCCCGGGCCGGCCTTGATGAAGAGCGAGTTCCCCCAGATGCTCGTTCTGCCGGTGCCCCGGAACGACACCGGCCACTTCATCGTCGATTTCTCGTGCTCGTGATCGGGGCCGATCGTGTCGCTCATGTCGGAGTGCATGTCGGTGATGAAGATGTCCAGACGTCCGTCGTTGTTGACGTCGAACACCTTGATCCCCATCGCGCCCCAGGAAGTGCGCGGGAAGACCTGCCGGCTCTTCCTGACGAAACGCGTGCCGCCGACGTTCTCGTAGTACTGGTTGTCGCCAAGCATGTTCAGCATGTAGACGTCGGGCCACCCGTCGTCGTTGACGTCCACCACACTCGCATCGCCGGACCAGGACAGGTCCAGGAGGCCGGTGCGGCGGGACGCGTCGACGAAGCGGTTGCCCCCTTCGTTGCGGTAGAGAATGCTGCGCTCCGCCCGCTCCGGCTTCAGATGCCCCGAGAACGCGTCGTCGAGGGCGACGTAGTACTTGTAGCCGTCACCGGCGACGGTGTTCGTCGTGTAGCGGCCGACGTTCACCAGGAGCAGGTCCAGCCGGCCGTCGCGGTTGTAGTCGAAGAAGACTGCGCTCGAGGAGTGGCCCGAATGGCGGAGGCCGGCGGCGGCGGTGATGTCGGTAAAGCGGCCGCGGCCGTCGTTTTCGAAGAGCCGGTTGCCGCCGCGCACGGTGGTGACGTAGAGGTCCGCGTCGCCGTCGTTGTCGATGTCGGCAAACGAGGCCGAGACGCTGACGGTGTCTGGCACGGCGACTCTGGCCTCGGCCGTGATGTCCTGGAACTCTCCGCCGCCGGCGTTGCGCCACAACTGGTTACCGCCGACCTGATTCACGAAATAGACATCGGTCAGGCCATCCCCATCCACATCGGCGATCGCGATGCCGTTGCCGTGATCGTAGTGCGCCGCCTTGTACGTCCGGCCGGCATCGTCCACGATGCGATGCTTGAAGGTGATGCCGCTCGCGGCCAGTCGATCGGTGAACTGGAAGCCATGAAACGCCGGCACGCTGCCGAGTGCCTTGATCTGCGCGGCCCTGAGCCGATCGATCCAGGCGGCCGCGTCCTGCAGGTCGGCGGGCACGACGCGGACCGAGGGATCACCCGCGGCGGGCCCCTGCGCGGCAGCGTTCCGGCCTGGGCCAATCCACACCACGACAGCCGCGACGACGAAGAAACAGAATGCGGGGACGGTGAGCCGACCCACCAGTCGCGGGTAACGTCGCGAAATCACTGAGCCTCCTGGATCGATTCCGAATCGTGGGTGCTAGCGCGGCGGCGCTGCGCCGCGCCCGTTCTGCGCGCCGGAGCCGGGGGGATTGGCGACCCGTGTCGCGGCGTCGCGCGCCGCCTTCGTCGGGATGCCGGGCTTCCCGAGAAAGC
>JANPJN010000695.1:0-5268 GCA_031425515.1 Acidobacteriota bacterium
CACGCCGATCATGCCCCGGCCCGCGACGGTCACGATCGCCTGCCCCTGCACGATCGCCAGCGCCTTCACCGGGTACGACGTCGTCGATCGCCGCGCCGACACCTCCGTGCCTGGCGCCTGGGGATCGAGGAACGAGCGCACCCGCAGGACGATACGGGTGCCCGAGAGGGGGATGAGCGCACGCGGGTGCAGGACCTTGGCGCCGTAGTGCGCGACCTCGGCGGCTTCGCGGTGGTGCAGGTGCGGAATCAGGCGGGCATCCGGGACCAGGCGCGGATCGGCGGTCAGGATTCCGGGCACGTCCTTCCAGAGAACTACCCGTCGTGCGCCCAACGCGGGAGCGAGCATGGTCGCGGTCAGATCCGAACCGCCCCGGCCCAGGGTGACGACGCTGCCGTCTGGCGCGGCCCCGAGGAAGCCCGGTACGACCGGCGTGATCCGCGACGCCAGAAGAGGACGGAGCGCTCGTCGTGCGCGCCGTCCCGTCTCGTGGAAGTCCGGCGCGGCGCCGCCGTGATGGCCGTCGGTGGCGACGAGATCGGACGCCTCGACGTAGGCCGCGGAGCGTCTCGCGCGGATGAGCGCCGCGGTGAGGATGGCGGCCGACATCCGCTCGCCGCGGGAGACGAGCATGTCACTCGCGCGCGGTGCGAGGTGGCCCAGCACGCCGACGGCGCCGCAGAGGTCGCGGTATTCGCGCGCCGCGGCATCGATACGCGCGAGGAGCGCGCGCCTGGCCGCCCCCGCGGGCACGATCGCCCGGGTGACCTCGCGGTGGCGCCGCAGGAAGACTGCCGCCACGCGCGCCGCTTCGTCCGCCCGGCCGGCACACGCGAGCGTCGCGCCGCTCAGCAGCAGATCGGTCACGCCGCCCAGCGCGGACGCGACGATGACGAGTGGCCCCGGGTGCGACGCAATGAGCACGGCCGCGCGCTGGATCGCCGCGGCGTCGGCCAGGGATGCCCCGCCGAACTTCCAGATCTCGAGACCCCCGCTGGCCTCGGGCGCCGACGGTGGCGTCTTCGTCTTCGATTTCACGGTCATGGATGGCTGCCCGCCCGTTCGGCGCCGGCCGGGACCGTCGAGACCAGGCTGTCCACGGCACGGCGGACGGCATCGTAGTCGTTCGGCAGATCCACCGGCGGGTTCGCGTGCCGCGCGGAGACGCCGGCGATCGCGTTGGTGTGATACGCGACCTTGAACTCGCTGAATTTCAGGCCGTTGGCCGTGGAAATGACGATGGTGCGGTCAGTGCGCGCGATGTCGCCTCGGGCGGCCAGCTTCTCGAGCGCCGCGAGCGCCACGCCCGTATGCGGACAGTTGAACATCCCGGTGCGGTCCGCGCGGGCGGCGGCGTCCGCCAGCTCGCTCTCGGTGGCCTGTTCGACGATGCCGTCGAAACGCTGGAGCGTGCGGATGGCCTTGTCGATGGAGACCGGGTTGCCGATCTGGATCGCGGACGCCATCGTGGGGCCCGCGGTCATCGGCTCGAACACCCAGTTGTTCCTGTAGGCCGTGTAGAGCGGATTGGCGGCGGCGGCCTGCGCCACGACCAGGCGTGGCCGGCGGGTAATGACGCCGAGATCGAACATCAGATCGAAGCCGGCCCCGATGGCGCTCTCGTTCCCGAGGTTCCCGCCGGGGACGATGACGACGTCCGGCACTTCCCAGTCGAACTGCTGGGCGATCTCGATCGACAGCGTTTTCTGTCCTTCGAGGCGGAGGCTGTTCATCGAGTTCGCGAGGTAGACGCCTTCTTCTTCGGCGAGGCGCTGGACGATCGTCATGCAGCCGTCGAAGTCGGTGTCGAGATAGAGGACGCGGGCGCCGTTGGCGAGCGGTTGCACGAGCTGGGCTGCGGTGACCAGGTTGCGCGGGAGGATGACGATGGCGGGGATTCCGGCGGCCGCCGCGTAGGCGGCGAGCGCGGCCGAGGTGTCGCCGGTCGAGGCGCACGCGACGGCGCGGACCCCGGCGCCGTCCGCCATCATCTGGCGCAGGACGGAGACGAGCACCGTCATGCCGAGATCCTTGAAGGAGCCGGTGTGCGAGTTGCCGCACTGTTTGACCCAGAGGTCGTCGATGCCGAGTTCCCGGCCGAAGCGTTCGGCCCAGAACATGTTGGTGCCCCCCTCGTCCATCGAGACCACGTTCTCGTTGCGCAGCTCCGGGCAGACCCACTCCTTCTTGCCCCAGACGCCCGAGCCGTACGGCCACGCCGTGCGCTTGTAGCGGTCGTCGAAGAGCCGGCGCCACTCGGCCGCCGATCGATCCCCGAGCGCGTCCACGTCGTGCACGACCTGGAGGAGCGCCTGGCAGGACGGGCATCGATAGAGCGGCTGCCAGATCGAGTGTGTGGCGGGGCAGCCGGCCGTGCACCGGAAGCTCGCGCGGTATGTCATGACGCGCACCGCCGGGCGGGACGCGTTTCACGGACCCTGTGCAGCATGTCGATTCGATCCCCCGGACACGGCCGCACCGCGGTGCAGCCGGAGAACGCGCAGCCGAAAAAAAACCCGCCGGCCCGTGGAGGCCGGCGGGTTCTGCGAATGATCCTGGTGTCGAGCTCTGTCAGCCAGCCACCGCGCAAACACCACCGGCCGCCCGGATCCGCGTGAGGCGGGGCC
Source organism: Acidobacteriota bacterium (assembly GCA_031425515.1). Lineage (GTDB taxonomy): Bacteria > Acidobacteriota > Vicinamibacteria > Vicinamibacterales > 2-12-FULL-66-21 > JALZOC01. The sequence continues at coordinate 2,628 of JANPJN010000695.1, forward strand.
GGGCCGTGGCCGTAATGCTGATGTGGAGTGCCGCCATCAGCGCTCAGTATAAGCGCGCATGATTTTCGAGGTCAACCCATGCGGCGCTTTTATGGGTTGATAACGGGACGGCCGTGTGGCTACGCCGGGTCCGGGGGTGGGTTCATGGTGGTGTCTGCCGCGGCCATGGCCCAGGCGCTATCGGGCACCGAGAGGCTGGTTTCGCAGTTCATGCAGACGCACACCGCGAGGCGCGCCGTGCGGTAGGTCACGCGCATCTGCCCCACCCGGCAGATCGGACAGAAGGGAACGGCGAAGCAGGGTTCAGGGACGTCTGGGGCCACGTGGGGTCTCTGCCGGCACGATAACATCGCGCGGGGATTAAATCCATCCCCAATGCACGCCAATGTCTCCACCCCTCGGATACGCCCCGCATGAGGTGACCATGGCGGAGTGTGGACTAGGCGCGCTCTGCGGCCGTCCGTGCGTGCCGGCCGGAGTTGCGGGACCGGCGTCCGGCCTTGTCCTGATACATGCGCTCGTCGGCGGCCGCGAGCAGTTCCTCGAACGTGCGGCCGTCCATCGGGAACCGCGCCGGTCCCGCGCTGATGGAGAGCGAGACGCGAACGCCGGCCCGCGGCTCGAAGGGATAGACCGCGACGGCGTTCTGGAGCTCGCGCACGCGGCGGGCTTCGTGCGCGGGCGTGCTGTTCCACAGAAGGACGACGAACTCGTCGCCGGCGAACCTGGCGCAGACTTCTTCCTCGCCGGCCATCGAGCCGAGGACCGAGCCGATCGCGCGGAGGGCGCGGTCGCCCGCCTCGTGGCCGTACGTGTCGTTGATTTCTTTCAGCCGATCCAGGTCGAACACGATCAGGCTGACGGCCTCGTCCCGGCGGGTCGCGCGGTCGAGCCCCAGTTGGAACTGGCGGTCGAGCGAGCGCCGATTCGCGAGGCCGGTCAGGGGATCGGTGTGCGACTCGAGCTGCGTCTGCTCGAAGCGGGTCGAGTTGTAGATGACGGCGGCCGTCTGCTCGCTGACGCGGCCAAGCAGCCGGCGGTGCTCGTCGGTGAAATAGCCGGGGACCGTGTGATAGATGACGATTCCGCCGATGAGCGCCCCGTCCACCATGAGCGGGCAGGGCAGCATCGCGGCGAGGTCCTGGCCGTCCATCCCGCGGCCGTCGGCGCACGACGGCAGGCGCAGCGCAATCTCGCTCCACGAGCGCGGCGCCCAGCCGACGAGCGCCTCCGTGCCGGGCCCGTGGGCGTAGCGGCAGTCGTAGCCGTCGGCATCGTTGCCGAGGAACAGCGCGCACGTGGTGAAGGGGACGAGACGTCCGACCTTGTCGCTGACCAGGGCCATCGCGTCGGCCACGCCGAGGCTGGAGCCGAGCGCCTGCGCGATCTCGTAGAGCGTCTGTTCCTCGCGGTGGGTCTGGGCGATGTCCTGCAGGGCGACCATCCCTTCCCCCTGGGCCCAGGCGTCCTCGACGACTGGCGCCTCGGAGCCGGGTACCACCGCCACGTTCAGGCGGGTCACCAGGAGATCCACCAGCGTCGGATCGAAGGCCGTGCCGGCCTTCTCGCGCAGCTCGGCGATCGCGGTCACTTCGGGGTGCGCCGGTCGATAGGGCCTCGCCGCCTGCATCGTGCTGTAGCAGTCGGCGATGGCCAGGATGCGTGCGCCCACCGGGATGTCGGTGCCGCGCAGACCCGCGGGGTAGCCGAGCCCGTCCCATCGTTCGTGGTGGCACAGCACGAGATCGGCAACCGGCCCGCCGAAGGGGACGTTTCGCAAAATCTCCGCGCCGACCCGCGGATGGTTCTTGATGCGCTCGAACTCCTCCGGCGTGAGCGGGACCGGCTTGGCGAGAATGTGCTCGGGCACGGCCATGTTCCCGATGTCGTGCAGGAGCGCGGCGGTCCGCACCGCCTGCACGTCCACGTCGGACAGCCCGGCCGCTTCGGCGAGCATCGTCGCGTACAACTGAATTGATTGGATGTGCTCGGGCTCCGACCCGGCCTTCGCCTCGATCGCCAGCGCGAGCGCTTCCACGGTGGCGTGCTGCACTTCCATGGCGCGCCGCGTTTCGTTCTGCTCTTCCCGCAGACGCCCCACGACGGTGTGGTAGCTGCGGAAGACGAGATAGAGCGGGACCGCGAGGAGCGCGAGCCAGCCAAAGGCGCCGCGCGAGGCGGCCGCCGTGGCGATCCCGGCCAGCGCCGCTCCCGCCAGGTAGCTCGGCGCGCTCCACAGGAAATTGCGCTGCCACACCCGGGCGAGCGGCTCCCGCGTAGAGAGCGCGATGGCGCCGGCGACGACTGTCGAATTGACGAAGAAGTAGAGCGGGCCGACGACCGCCGCCGCGCGCGCGAGGGCCGCCAGGCTCGTGGGATCCGCACCCATCGTGAAGGCAAGCGGCAGGCCCGCGATCCAGACGGTCACGGTCAGCGTGGCGATACTGAAGATGATGCGGTGCAGCGGATTGCGTGCACCACGCTGCAGCGTGCACTGCGCCCACGCGCTGACCGCCGCGATGCAGACGGTCGGCGCCGGCCCGAGCGTGAACAGCGCCCAGAAGTTGACGGCGTGCGACAGCGACAGATTCGACTGGCTGCGGCCGAGCGGCAGATCGATCTTGGCGGCCGATGTGGCCAC
>JANPJN010000696.1:0-10220 GCA_031425515.1 Acidobacteriota bacterium
GCCGGCGATCGGATCGTCATCCTCGAGGACGCGGATGACGACGGGCGTGCGGACACCCGCAAGGTCTTCGTCCAGGACGCGGATCTGCGCGCGCCGCTCGGCCTTGCGGTCATCGGCGCGCGCGTCGTCGTCTCGGCATCCCCCCACCTTGTCGTCTATACCGACGAGAACGGAGACGACACGCCCGAGAAGAAGGACATCGTCCTGACCGGCTTCGGCGGCTTCGACCACGATCACGGGCTCCACGCGGTTGTCGCCGGCCCCGATGGGCGTTGGTTCTTCAATACCGGCAACGCCGGCCCTCACGTCGTGACGGATCGAGCGGGGTGGACGCTGCGCGCCGGCAGCGTCTACACCGGCGGCACGCCGTACAGCCGAGCCAATCAGGGCGGGATGGTGAGCGACGACGGGCGGGTGTGGACGGGCGGGTTGGCATTGAGGATGGATCCGGACGGGACGAACCTGAGCGTGATCGCGCACAACTTCCGGAATGCCTACGAGCTGGCGATCGATTCGTTCGGAGATGTCTGGCAGAACGACAACGACGATCAGGTGATGACGTGCCGGATGACGTGGCTGATGGAAGGGTCGAATGCCGGCTACTTCAGCGCCGACGGCACGCGCTTCTGGCAGGCCGACCGGCGTCCAGGCCAGAGCACGTTCGCCGCGCACTGGCACCAGGACGATCCGGGAGTGCTGCCGGCGGGCGATAACACCGGCGCGGGCGCTCCCGCCGGCGTCGTGCGGTACGAGAGCGACCGCCTGGGCGCGAAGTATCGCGGACTTCTGCTCAGCGCCGATGCCGGACGCAACGTCGTCTTTGGTTTTCGCCCCGCGGCGACCGGCGCCGGATTCGCGCTGGAACGATTTGATTTTCTGAGCAGCCTTCCCGCGCCGAATACGAACTACATCTGGAACCAGGTCGATCAGGACCGGCGCAAGTGGTTCCGGCCGAGCGACGTGGCGGTCGGTCCCGACGGGGCGATTTACGTCGCCGACTGGTTCGACCCGATCGTGGGTGGCCACCAGATGCACGATCGGCAGGGGCATGGTCGGATCTACCGCATCACGCCGAAGGGCACGCGGCTGGCGACGCCGTCCATCGACATGGGGACGGCAGAGGGTCAGGTGCAGGCGCTGTTGAGCCCCGCCGTCAACGTGCGAGGAGCGGCGTTCGAGCGCCTGAAGGCCAGAGGCGCGGACGCGGTGCCCGCGGTATCGAGCGTGCTTGCCGACACCAACCCGTTCCATAGGGCGCGGGCCATTTTTCTGCTGGCGGCGCTCGGGCCTGCGGGGATCAAGGAGGTCGAGCGCCAGCTCACCGATGCGGATGCGCAGATCCGGGTCGCCGCCTTCCGCGCGCTGCGAGGAGTCAAGGCGTCGGTCCTGACCGAGGCGCGCCGCCTGGCGCGAGACCCCTCGGCCGCGGTACGGCGGGAGGTCGCGCTTGCGCTGCGGGGCGTGCCCTTCGAGCAGAGCCGCGACATCCTCCTCGAGCTGACGGCCGGCTATGACGGCGTCGATCGCTGGTATCTCGAGGCGCTCGGCACCGCGGCGGAAGGGCATGCGGATGCGCTGTACCCGGCGTGGCTGGCGTCCGTGCCGCGCCGCGACCCGATCGCGTGGGATGCGCGTACGGCCTCGCTCGCGTGGCGGCTGCACCCGGTGGCCGCCATTGACGCCTTTGTCGCGCGGGCCCGGGCATCTTCGCTCTCGCCCGTAGCCAGGCAGCAGGCCGTGGCGGCGCTGGGCTTCATCAACGACCCTCGCGCCGCGCAGGCGATGGCCGGGCTGACACACGCATCCATCCGCGAGACCGCGCAGCAGGCCGCGTGGTGGCTGGCATATCGCAAGACCAATGAGTGGTACAGGTATCCCGTCACCGGATGGATGCCGGACGCGCCGGAGCCCAGGTCCTCCACGCTGCCCGGGATGCTGGCACAGCGGGCGATCGTGGTGGATGACGGTTCGCCGATCGATCGGCGGATCGACGCCGCGCTCGCGATGGCGAACGATGCGACCGGAGCGCCCCTGCTCCTGGAGCTCGCCTCGCAGAACCGCATCGCGTATCAGTTGCGCGAGGCCATCGGGTCGGCCATCTTCAGCAACCCCGACCGCAGCGTGCGATCCGCCGCCGCCGGTTTCTTTGCGCGGCCGGGCGGGGCGCCGCGCATGACCGTTGCCGACGCCGCGAGCCGGGCCGGAGACGCGGCGCGCGGTGCGCAGCGCTTCGCGGCGGCGTGCTCGACCTGCCACCGCCGGGGACCTGAGTCGGTTGGCGCCGAGGTGGGTCCGGATCTGACGGAGATCCACAGGAAGTTCGACCGCCAGGGTCTGATCGAGGCGATCGTCAGTCCGGGCGCCGCGATTGCGTTTGGCTTCGGCGCCGAGCTATTCGTCATGCGCGGCAGTGAGCCGGTCATCGGGTTCCTGCAGGCCGAGGGGGCGACGCTGTCGATCCGCGACGGCTACGGGCGCGTGCGGACCGTTCCGCAGGGAGAGCTCTCGTCGCGCGTGCCGTTGAAGTCCAGCCTGATGCCTGATCCGCTGGCGCTGGCGCTGACCGACCAGGATGTCGCCGACATCGCGGCGTTCGTGATGGGACGCTGACGGGGTGTGGTTCGCCGTACCCGGCCGGGGCCGGGTCGATCCGCATGGGAAAATCCGGGAGGAGCAGATGACGCATCGCACGCCAGCATTCACCCGCCGGGCCCTGCTGAAGCGGACGGCCGCGCTGGCGGCGTTCGGGATTCACGGCATCACTCTGCGCGGCGCCAGAGCGCGTCTGAGCATCGGAGCCTGCGACTGGTCGCTCGGTGCGCGCGGGAAGGTCGAGGCCCTCGAGATTGCCCGGGCGCTGGGTCTGGACGGCGTGCAGGTGTCGATGGGCAGCGTCGATAACGATCTCCAGTTGCGCCGGCCGGAGGTGCAGCGTGCGTATCGCGCGGCGGCGTCAACCGCGGGCGTGCGGATTGGCGGCGTCGCGCTCGACCTCATGAATCAGGTCCCCTATAAATCAGACCCCCGCACCGAGGCATGGGTGAGCGACAGCATCGACGTCGCCGCGGCGCTCGGCGTGCCGGTCGTGCTGATGGCCTTCTTCGAGAAGGGAGATCTGCGTGGGGATCCCGACGGTCAGGCGGAAGTGATTCGCCGGTTGAAACGTGTCGCCCCGAAGGCGGGGCAGCATGGCGTGGTGCTCGGGATCGAGTCGTGGCTGAGCGCCCCGGAGCTCATTCGCATGCTCGATGCCGTCGGCTCTCCGCATGTGCGGGTGTATTACGACGTCGCGAACGCCACGCAGATGGGGTACGACATCCTCGCCGAGATCCGCCTGCTCGGCCGCGAGCGGATCTGTGAGTTCCATGCCAAGGAGAACGGCGTTCTCCTCGGTCAGGGGCGCATCGATTTCCCCGCGGTGCGCAGGGCGATGGACGACATCGGCTACAGCGGCTGGATCCAGATCGAGGGCGCGGTGCCGAAGGGTCAGCCGATTGTGGAGAGCTACGCGCACAACGTCCGCTTCATGCGGACGCACTTCTCCTGACGGGGTGGCCGGTGAGCCACGGTCAAGAAAGCTTTGGCACGTCCAGGGGGAAGCCGGGAAACACCTGCCCGAGCTCCGGGCTCGAGTCCACGAACGACAGGCTCTGCCGGTACATCAGGTCGAGACCCGGAGGCGGATAGATGGCATCGACATCGCCGGCCGGCATTGCGTGCGATGCTACCCGCGTTCGCGGATGGTAGTTCGCCTCCTCGGCGCGGGGCACGGCTTCGACCGCCTGCATCATGCCGTGGTCCTCGTGCATGAGGATGTGGCAGTGATTCGCCCACATGCCGACATAGTCGGCAAAGCGCGAACGGAACACGACGCGTCCCCCTCTCGGCACGGACACGGTATCCATCCACTGCGGCGCGTCGAGGGTGTTGTGCAGACGGCCCTGCTCATCTGGCACGTCGATTCGTGTCACCCAGCAGGGATTCACGTGAATGTGGAACGGGTGATCGGCCCCTTTCGTCGTGATCTGGAACTCAGGATCACGGGCGAATCGCGCCTGGCCCTCGGCCCGGCTCAGCGGGTACGCGCGGTAGTGGAGACCGTACTGCCCGGGCTGCGGGAACTTCTCCTTGTCGGTATGGCTCCAGAGTGACACCGAACAGTTGTAGACGACCCACTCCTCGACGGTGTCGACGAGCGCCTTCGGATGGTGGGGATCGTGGTGGCCGAACTTCTCGGGTGCCGGCGGCGCCGGGTTTGCCGCCAGATCGAACTCCCCATTCACCGCCATCGTCCGGGAGAACGGCGGCAACAGCACGCGCGTGCCGCCGATCTCGTCCCACAGCCGCCCCTTCAATTCGGGCCGCTGTCGCGCAAAGTCTTCGGGCACTTCGATGAGCGGGAAATCGGTCGGCCCGTATCCCGAATAGCTGAGAACCCGGGTTCGGAAGCTGCCTGCCGGGACGCCGCGTCGGGCGGCCTCCGCGGCCGGCGCGCGCAGCTCGCTGTCTTCGACTGGCAGCAAGGACGGTGGCACCGGCGGCAGCGCCGCGCGCAGGCTCATCACGTCGAAGTTCCCTCCCGGCACCGGGTCTCCCGTCACCTTGATGTAGCCGACGACGAGATCGACGGGGGCGGGATTGCCGGCCGAGAATCCGGGCCGGCCGCGGGCGATACCCACCTGCAGCCGCTGCTGGAAGTTGTCGGTCGTGAGTGGAAACTCCTGGGCAAAGACGGTGTACACCTTGCCCGCCGCGTCGATTGGCGCCTTGAACAGCACGTCCGCGCGGTTCGCGTTCGTCATGAACACCTGGTTCGGCCTCAGGAACAGGCTGCGCAGGCTATCGCCGTCGCGGTAGCAGTCTTCGACGTTCCGCAGTTGTGCGCGCGAGGGATCCTCGCCGGGCGCGGGCTGGCGGTCGAGCGGGTTCTGCGTGCCCGCGTTCTGACGCGACAGATCGCGGATCGTGTGACGCGCCCGCCCGTTCTCGACCTCGACCAGCGTGATCCCGTCGAGGGAGAGCTGAAACAGCTGCCGCGTCGCATCCGCGACGTCCTGCCGCGTGGCGGCTTCGAATCGTTGCGGTGCGCCTTCCTTCTCCCCGGGCAGGACACGCCACAACTGCCGATCCGAAAACACGAACAGCCCCTCGAGCACCATGAAGGACTTGAAGCCGCGGCCATCTACGCTGGCGTTCAGCACGCGCCAGCGCTCGACCGCGCCAGGCCGCATGAACATCGCGGTGGGTGAGAAGCCGCCGTTGATCGCCGTCGGGGGGGCGACCCGCCCCTGCCCTCGACGAGGCCCCGCGTCGGCATCGACGGAGAAGACCTCGACCCGCTGGATGAGCATGAGGCGCTCGCGATAGTCATACGGGCCGGTCCTGACGCAGGGATCGGGCCGGTCGCTTCCCGTCATTGCCCGGTTGATCGCGTCGTCCACATCCCCTTCCACGATGAGGAACCCCGCGAGCCCGCTGGCGACCTGATCGTGCGTGGAGCCGTGGGCGTGGGGGTGATACCAGTGAGTGCCCGGCGGATGCGGATGCCTGCGCGCGGCGGAGCGGCCGCGCGACCGTGGCAGCTGCCCCAGCTGATGTTCGTACCGGGCCTCCGCGACACGCTCATGCGCGGCGAGCGGCTGGCACGCGCCACCAGACGACGCCTTGCGCGTCAGGCCGTCGGCCCTGGGAAGTATCCGCAGAAACGTATAGTCGCTGACGGTGCCGTTCGGGTTGACGCCGGGATGCACGTGGAGCCCGTGCGTGTGGAGGTTCGTCGTGTGCGAGCCATGCGGGACGTTCACGTGCCCGGAAAGACAGCTGGTGTCCACCAGGTCCATCGGGCTGCCCTCGAAGAACTCATGAAAGTGTCCGAAGGCCGTCCTGCCGTCAGGCGGGGTGTCGCATGTCTTCCCCACCGCCTTCTGCATCCGGCAGAACGCCGCGTCGAGCACCTCGGGCCGGACCTCGAACGGGTCAGCCGCCGCTCCTCTCGGCACGCGGCTCAGATTCGGTCCCAGATGATTCCTGAGCGTCACGCGCAACTGCTCGTCGCCCCGCATCCGGATCGTCGGGCCGGGGCTCGATCCGTTGAAGCTGTAAAGCGGGGTGAATCGGTTCCCGGTCGACGTGGCCCTCGGGGGATGGGCATTGCCGACAACGTTCAGGGCCAGGGACTGGCCGGGCCATTCGGAGGGACGCCATACCCAGGGCTCGGTCCAGTCCTCCGCGACCATCCCGGCGGGATTGACGATGGACTCAGGGGCGGGAGGCTTCGGCGGCGTCCGCCCCTGGCCGGATCCCGGCGTCTGCAGGACCGGAGCAGCGGCCGTCCGCCCACCCGAGGCGAGAGCCACCACTCCGCCGAGTCCCAGTTGAAGGAGGTCGCGCCTTTTCATCGTCACTCGCCGTCTTTCTGCCCTGTGCGTAAGGTGGTCGGGCCGAACTCTACCAGATAATCAACCGCGATCCCCTGACAGCGGCAATCGCATTGGCCGGATTGAAGGAGTCGGCGGCGCGAAAGGGAATTGCAGCTATGCTGACCGGCGATGCCAGCCCTGCCGGCGCTCCTGATGATGCTCTCGCTGGCGCTCTCGGCGGCAGATGCTGGCGTATCGGGGCGCGCTGTCGATGCCCGTCGTCATGTGCCGATTCAAGGCGCCGAGATCACGGTGGTCGGCCAGCGGGGCTCAGTCATCACCGACAAGGACGGCCGGTTCCGCTGGCCGCTTGCGCCGGTGCTGCCGGCCGAGATCATCGTCGTGCTGCGCGACGGCCATGTGGCCCGTCCCGTCCGGATCGCGACCATCGACGCCGGGCGCGAGCTGATCCTGGCGATCGACGCCGCGACGACCCAGTTCGTCACTGTGCCCGGCATCGCTCCGTCGATAGACGCGGCTCCGGCGGCCTCGACGACGCGGCTGGGGGCCAGAGAGCTGGAGATGCGGCACGCGCCGACATTGAGCCAGGCGATCGAGGGTATTCCCGGCGTCGGGTCGATCTCCGAAGGTCAGGCAGCGGTGCCGGCCATCCGCGGGCTCGCGCGGGGCCGGACGCTGATCCTGATCGACGGCAGCCGGGCCACCACCGAGCGCCGGGCGGGAGCGAATGCGTCGTTCCTGGATCCTGAGGTGGTGCGCTCGATCGACGTGGCTCGCGGCCCCGGATCTGTCGCGTATGGATCGGACGCGTTCGGCGGTGTGATCGTGGCACAGACGCGCGGGCCCGAGCCTGCGGCGCCGCTGCGGGTGCGCTTCGGCGGAACCCTCGGCGGCGGGGTTCCGGAACGGCGGAGCGATCTGGAAGTGTCGAAGGGTTACGCGACGGGAGGCGTCCTGATCGGCGTGCGCGCACGGGACTTCGGTGACTACAGCGCCCCGGGCGGCGTCGTGCCGAACTCCGGCTGGCAGGATCGCGGCGTACGTGCGCGCTGGGACTCGGTGAACAGGGGCCAGATCCTCTCTGTCGGGTGGCAAAGCGATATCGGCCGGGACCTCGGGCGGCCACGCAGCGACGGTGACGTCATCCGCACGACGAGTCCTGTCGACGACTCTCATCGCCTCACGGTGTCGTACGAGCGAGGGCTCCTCGGTGGGTTTCGCAACGTCCGCCTCGACGCGCTGGCCGGTGCGGCACGTCAGCAGACCGAGCAGGATCGGCTGGGAACTCCAACGCGGGCACGATTGCTCGAGCGCGCGTACGTGTCGTCGCGGGAGGTGCAGGTGCGCCTGACCGCCAGCCGCCCCGTCGGGCGGACGCGGCTGCACGTGGGCGCCGACCTTCAGGGGCGCTACGGCCTCCATGCGCTCGATACCACGCAGGCCTATAGCCTCGCCGGTGCCCCGACGACCGAGAGCACGAGCGTGTCGATTGATGCGGCCAGGCGAACGGCGGCCGGACTCTTTGCCGAAGCCGAGACCCGGCTTGCAAGTCGGGTCCGGATCACGGGAGGCCTGCGTGGAGATGTCGGCCGGAGCACCAACGAAGCCGGGTTCTTCGGCGATCGAACGCAGTCGTATGCGACGCTGGCGGGACTGGCCGCGATCTCCGTCCTGGCGACGCCCCGCCTGACGCTGACCGGTCAGGCGGCCCGCGGATTCCGCGATCCGACGCTGTCCGACCGCTTCTACCGTGGCCCAATCGGCCGCGGCTTCATCCAGGGCAACCCCGAGCTGACGCCCGAAACAAGCCTGCAGTTTGACGTCACGGCCCGATATGTGGCCGGGCCCGTGCGGGTGGCGGCCGCCGCCTACCGCTACCACATCACCGACCTCGTGGAGCGCTACGCGGCGGGATCCACACTGTTTCTGTTCCGCAATCGCGGTCGGGCGAACCTGGGTGGAGTGGAGATCGAAGGACAGGTCCGGCTCCCCGGCGGCTTCGCCCTGGCAGCGACGGGCGAATTCTCGCGCGGCCGTGACGGTAGGGACGCAACGCCGCTCGACGATGTTGCGCCGGCGGCAGCGTCGGCGACGGTCCGGTATCACCGCGGCGCGCGTGTGGATGCATACGTCAGGGTGAAGGGGACGGGATCGCATCGGGCCGCCGGGCCCAGCGAGGTGCCGACTGAGTCCTACACGATGGCTGACGCCGGCGCGAGCGTGCGCGTCTCGTCACACCTCGAGATGCGAGGGACGCTCCGCAATCTGCTGAATGAAGCCTGGCAGTCCAGTGCGGGTCCCCGGTGGGTGTGGTCTCCCGGGCGCCACGGCTCGGTCGGGCTCGTCGTGACCTTCTGATGCATGATCACACTCGTTTCGGATGACGGACAAAGAGGTGGTGCGGGGACACCCGCCGAGGTCGAGCCAATCCGTGCGCCGTCCGTCGAGGGTGACATGGCGAACCTGCAGGAACCGTGTATGCGCAAGGACACACTCATGAACGTGCAACGGCTGAGGTATCTGGCTGGTTCGGGCGCCCTCGCGACGTCCGCAATGGTCCTGATCCTCTCCGGACATCCGGGCGCGCAGCAGGCGACCCCGGCCCCCTCGACCTCGCCGGCTCCGCAGCCCGCGGGGCCGCCGCGCAATCCCAACGCGGCAGCCACCGCCGCGGACCACAAGCAGATGCTCGATCAGCTGGGCATCACCGCTCTGCGTCCGGGGCCGAGCGGCAACGAGGCGGCGCCGAACCACGCCAACTACGATGAGGCGCTGGCGAACCCCTATCCCAATCTGCCCGACGCCCTGACGCTCGAGAACGGCACGAAGGTGACGCGCGCCGATGTGTGGTGGAAGCAGCGCCGGCCGGAAATCGTGGAGGCGTTCGACCGCGAAGTGGTCGGCCGCGTGCCGGCCTCCGTGCCGAAGGTGGCGTGGCGGGTCAGCCGGACCGAGCGCTTCGAGGTGGGCGGACGGCCGGTCATCGGCAGAGAACTCGTCGGTTCGGTGGACAGTTCTGGCCACCCCGACATCAGCGTCGATATCCAGATGACCGTCGTGACGCCGGCCAGCGCCGCCCGACCGGTGCCGGTGATGATGATGTTCGGCGGCCGCACCGGCATGCCTCCCGCGCCCGGGGCACCCCCGGTGGCGGCACGCTTCTTCGGACCGGGTCGGGGCGCACCGGCGGGCACGGGCGCTCCAGACGGCGCGCCCGCTCCCCCGCCGGATCCGCCGGCCACGGAGCAGCTCATCGCGGGCGGCTGGGGTTACGCGTCGATCAGCCCCGCGAGTATCCAGGCCGACAACGGCGCCGGCCTGACCAGGGGGATCATCGGTCTGGTCAACAAGGGCCAGCCACGGCGGCCCGACGACTGGGGCGCCCTGCGTGCCTGGGCGTGGGGCGCGTCGCGTGGGCTCGACTATCTCGAGACCGACACGTCGGTGGATGCAAAGAGCGTCGGCATCGAAGGGGTGTCGCGCTACGGCAAGGCCGCGCTCGTGACGATGGCGTACGATCAGCGGTTTGCGGTGGTGCTGATTGGATCGTCCGGGGAAGGGGGCGCGAAACTGCATCGGCGGAACTTCGGAGAAGCCGTCGAGAACCTCACCGGGTCCGGCGAGTATCACTGGATGGCGGGGAACTTTCTCAAGTACGGCGCCGAGGAATCGACGTTCGGGCGCAAGACGGCGGCTGATATTCCCGTCGATGCGCACCAGCTTCTGGCCTTGTGCGCGCCGCGGCCGACCTTCGTCAGCTACGGCATTCCCGAGCGGGGCGATGCGAAGTGGCTCGACCAGCAGGGCAGCTACATGGCAGTCGTGGCGGCGCAGCCGGTC
>JANPJN010000697.1:0-2190 GCA_031425515.1 Acidobacteriota bacterium
TTCCTGCGCGCCGGCAAACGCGAGGGTGAGCCGCTCTTCGCTCTGCCGCAGAAGGGCCTCGGCGCGCTTGCGGTCCGAGATGTCGCGCACGATGACCTGAATGGTCGCACTGTCCGAGTCTTCGATCCGCGTCGAGTTCACTTCCACGTCCGTGACACCGCCGTCGAGACGGACGATGCGTTCCTCGGCGGGCGGCACTGGCCGCCCGGACATCATCTGGGTGATGCGCGCCCGTATGAGGTCATGGCTGGCAGGGTCGAAGATGTCGAACGGGGACTTACCCAGGATGTCTTCGGGCGTGGATGCGCCGAAGAGGCGTACAGCCGCCGGGTTCAGGAAGACAATGCGATTGTCCTGGCTGATGAAGATGCCGTCCGGCGAACACTCCACCAGGCGGCGGTAGCGGTCCGGGGACTCGTTCGCCACGTGCTGGAAGTGTACCCCCGGCGATGGGGAATGCCAAGGGTCGCCAGAGGGATGTCAGGTTGCGGGCGGATCTGCTGGAGGACAGGCTTCGGCCCGCCTGGACATCACATCGAGATGAACGTAGAAACGTATTCCAGTTGTCTCTGAGTCTAACGTCGAGCGCCACTTATGCTGGATGGCAGCCGGGGAGCCGTGCCACATTCAGCAGGTGCAGCAAGGCGCTTACTTGAGCTTCAAGTACCGATCCGGGACGCTGCCCCCCCAAGCCTTCAGCTGGCGCGCCCAGGAGCCGAGGTTGTCGTTCGTGACCCGTACCACCTCCATCGGCGGGATGATCGTCGGCACGTCCTGTTTGAGGTGCACCTTGTCCACGATGCGCTGGACCGAGACGTAGCCCCAGTTGTAAGTCGGCAGTGCGAGCAGCACCGGGGCCAATCCGCTCTCGACGAAGGCGAGTTGCGCAGGCAGCGCATTGACGGCGACGACCTTGACCTTCTGTGGATCGAGCTCCTTCATCAGCCGCGGGGTGAAGAGCGCCCACCCGCCGATCATCGCCCACCCCTGGATCTGCGGGTTGGCCGTCTGGGCACGGATCACCTCTTCGGCCGCGTCCCTTGCGGTTTCCGAGTGGTTGAAAGTACCGACGATCTTGATGCCCGGATTCAGCGCGGCTTCCTTCTTGACGCCGTCCACGCGCTTGCGCAGGTTCGGCGCGTTCGCGTTGCCCCCCAGGATCGCCACGGACCCCTTTTTCCGAATCTGTCCGGCCAGCTCGCGCATCACCGTCCGCCCGAGCTTCTCATCGTCCACACCGTAGAACGCGAAGCGCTTCGACTCGGGCGCGTCGCTGTCGAAGGTCATCACCGGCACGCCCCGATCGACGGCGTCGTTGATCGCACCGGTCACTTTGTTCGCGTCGGAACAGGAAATCAGGATGGCGCTCGCGCGGTCCTTGACGGCCTGTGCGATGGCCACCGCCTGGACCTGTGCGTCTTCGTAGTCGGGCGTCATCCAGACGATCTGGATGGGCACGCCGTGCTTCTTCGCGAGCTCCCTGGCAGCCGTTTCAGCGCCCTTGCGTGCCGACACGAAGATCGGGTTGGTCGTGCTCTTCGCGATCATCGCGATCGTCAGGCCCGGGGCGCGCGCTGGCACAGAGGTCGTCGCCGGCCCGCGCGACTGCTCGCCACGGCAGCCGCCCAGCCCGCCCGCCATCAGCATCACGATCAGGGCCGTCGTCACTCTGGTCTTCATGTCAGCCTCCCGTGAACCGCGGTTCCCGCTGTTATAGCCCTCTTCGGTCCGTTTGGCTGAGATATCGTCCGGCTCCGCCCTGGTGCGCCTCCCCATGGGCGAGACGTTCCCATCCAGGCGGGCGAACAGGGCGTTCTCGCCCAACGGCCGGCGTTGTTCAAGGCGCCGGTGCGAGATGGTGGGGCGCGAATGCTCACCGCCGCGGCGTCTGCGAGTCCGGCGGCGTGACCTGGTCCGCCGGCGCTTCGGGGCCGTCGCCAGGATGAGACCGGGATGAAACATAGATTTAAGCGAACAAATCCACTCCTGATATCTATTAGTCTATTGATGGCCAGGCGGAATACCCTCTGCGGCAGTGAATCTATTGATCCCCAGCCGTCCCGCGGGCCACGGCACCCTCAGCGGCGACTCGCTGCAGCGTTTCGTCTGGGCACTGCTGCTGGTCGCGGTCGCCTCGACGCCGACGTCCGCCCAGACCGTGACCGACGGCCGCGCGTGGTGGAACGTGAC
>JANPJN010000698.1:0-9456 GCA_031425515.1 Acidobacteriota bacterium
GGCTCGGCGGGCGGCTGCGGATCCGACCGGCGACGTATCTCGTGGCCGAGGTGACGCCCAGGGTCGCCGGCTTCGACCCGGGGTCGCACCAGGTCAGCTTCGGACTCGAAGGGCGTGCCGGCGGACATCTGTTCCAGCTGAACGTGTCCAACGGGTTCGGAACCACGCTCGGCCAGGTCGCGAGCGGGACCTTCTCGAACGACAACTGGTACATCGGCTTCAACATGGCTCGGAAGTTTTTCTAGTCCCCTTGCGGGAAGGACATCATGAAGGTCACAACTGAACGTCTGCGGATCGCGTGTGCGGCGGCCGCCCTGCTCGTCTCGGCGTGCGGCGGTGGCGGCAGCACCCCGACGGCGCCGTCAGGCGGCGGGGGTGGTACGCCGACGAGCGGCGCCACCATCACAATCGGCAGCAACGGTGCGGTCAGCCCTGCGCAGGTCACGATCAACGTCGGGCAGAGCGTGACGTTCGTGAACAACGACAGCCGGACGCACGACATGGCGTCGGACCCGCACCCCGCGCACACCGACTGCCTCCCGATGAGCCCGGCCGGCAATCTGATTCCGGGGGCCACGAAATCCACGAACGCGTTCACGAGCGCCCGCACCTGCGGCTTCCACGACCACAGCAACCCGGATACGGCCGGCCTGAAGGGCAGCATCGTCATCCGCTGAGCCGGTCAGCGTCGGACGGATATAATCGATCCTGTCCATGCAGCCCGCCCCCCTGAACTTCATTCGCGGCCGGAAGCGCCGCGCCGACGAGCTGCCGCGGGCACAGAAGCCCGAGTGGTTGAAGGTCCGCGCGCCAGGGTCCGAGAACTATCACCGCCTCAAGGGGCTGATGCGCACGCTCGGGCTCCACACCGTGTGCGAGGAAGCGAACTGCCCCAACATCGGCGAGTGCTGGAACCACGGGACGGCGACCTTCATGATCCTGGGCGACACCTGCACCCGATCGTGCGGGTACTGCAACGTCACGCACGGCGCGCCGCTGCCGGCGGACGCGGGTGAGCCCGAAAAGGTCGCGAGCGCCATCCAGGCGATGGCGCTCGACTACGTGGTCATCACCTCCGTGGACCGCGACGATCTCGCCGACTGCGGCGCCGGACACTTCGCGAAGACCATCGCCGAGACGCGGGAGCGGCGTCCGGCGTGCCGGATCGAGGTGCTCATTCCGGATTTCAAGGGGAGCGAAGCCTCGCTGCGCGTCGTGCTCGATGCCGGCCCTGACGTGCTCAACCACAACATCGAAACCGTCCCGCGTCTCTATCGCGCGGCGCGCCCGGGCGGGCGCTACGACCGCGCGCTCCAGGTCCTGGACCGATCGCGCACCTACCGGCCGGACATCGCGACAAAGTCCGGGCTGATGGTGGGTCTGGGTGAGGAATGGGACGAGGTGGTCGCAACCCTCGACGATCTGCGGACGGCGGGGTGCCGGATTGTCACGATCGGCCAGTATCTGCGGCCCTCGCTCGCCAACCTTCCCATGGCGCGGTACTACACGCCGCAGGAGTTCGCGGAGCTGAAGCGGATCGGCCTGGCGATGGGCTTCGGCCACGTCGAGTCGGGGCCCCTCGTGCGCAGTTCCTATCACGCGCACGAGCAGGTGGAGGCCCTGGCAGGGCGTTGAGCCGCGCGCCGGGCTAGGATTTCTTCTTCGGCCGGTAGACGTGCGTGGCGTGGCCGAAGAACACTTCGGCTGATTCCATCACGGTCTCCGACAGCGTGGGATGCGGATGAATCGTCATCCGCACGTCGGTCGCCGTCGCGCCCATCTCCACGGCGAGCACGCCTTCCGCGATCAGCTCCCCCGCGCCGGGGCCGACAATCCCCACGCCGAGCACTCGCTCGGTTTTCGGCTCCAGAATCAACTTCGTGAGCCCGTCCACTCGGTCGAGCGTCTGCGCCCGGCCTGACGCGCCCCACGGGAAGCGCGCGACGACCACCTCGCGATTGGCCTTTTGCGCATCGTTCTCCGTCAGCCCGCACCACGCGAGCTCCGGATCGGTGAAGACCACGGCCGGAATCGCGAGCGGCTCGAACGCGACCCGCTCCCCCGCGATCGCTTCGACCGCCACGCGCCCCTCGTGCGACGCCTTGTGCGCGAGCATCGGCTCGCCGACGACGTCGCCGATGGCGTAGATGGTGGGCTCGGCCGTGCGGCGCGCCGGATCGACGTCGATGAAGCCGCGCGCGTTGACCGTTACCCGCGTCCGGTCGAGGCCCGGCACGGCGGAATTCGGCCGTCGTCCGATCGCAATCAGGACACGGTCGAACGTGCGGGTCTTCGCCTCCGGCGCGAGCCCCTCCCCTTCGAAGGTGACCGTCACGCCGTCGCCCGCCTCCTGCATACCGGTCACCTTCGTGTTCAGCAGCACGGCCTCGCACATGGCGTCGATCCGTTTGGCGAGAATGTTGACCAGGTCGCGGTCCGCCCCGGGAAGCAGGCCGCCCGTCATCTCCACGACAGTGACCTTCGTGCCGAGCGCGGCGTAGACCGTCCCGAGCTCCAGCCCGATGTAGCCGCCGCCGACGACGAGCAGAGTCTTTGGGATGTCGGGCAGCTCGAGCGCCGCCGTGGAGTCCATCACGCGGGGGCTGTCGATGCTCAGGCCCGGCACGGTGGACGGACGCGAGCCGGTGGCGATGATGGCGTGATCGAACGTCAACAGCTCGGGCGTGCCGCCGGCCGGCGCCGGCGCCCCGCCGTCAGTGGAGCGAGTGATTTCGAGAGTCCGCGCGTCGCGAAACGCCGCCGTGCCCTGGATGTAGGTGACCTTCCGCTGCTTCGACAACTGCCCGAGGCCGCCGGTGAGCTGGTTCACGACCTTCGTCTTGAACGCGCGCAGCCGGTCCACGTCGATCGTCGGGGCGCCGAATGTGATGCCCCAGGCGTCGGCGTGCCGAGCCTCGTTCAACACGTCCGCCACATGGAGCAGGGCCTTGGAGGGAATGCAGCCCCGGTAGAGGCATACCCCTCCGGGATTGACCGACGGGTCCACCAGCGTGACTTGCATGCCGAGATCCGCCGCATAAAAAGCGGCCGCATATCCGCCGGGCCCCGCGCCAATCACGACGAGCTGCGAGTTAGACATGATTCAAATCGTCAGAGCAGGACCACAAAAGGCTGTTCGAAGGCCTCGGCCACCCAGCGGAGGAAGCGCGCGCCATCGGCGCCGTCGATGACCCGGTGGTCGTACGACAGCGACAGCGGCAGCATCTGTCTGGGCTGGAAGGCCTGACCGTCGTAGACCGCCTCGTGCACGCCGCGCGAGATGCCGAGAATCGCGACCTCGGGCCAGTTGACGATCGGCGTGAAGGCGGTGCCCCCGATGCCGCCGAGATTGGTGATGGTGAAGCCGGCCCCCTGCATGTCGTCCAGCGAGAGCTTCCCGGCGCGCGCCTTTTCGGACGCCTTGCCCAGATCGGCGGCTAGCTCGATGACGCCCTTGCGATCGACGTCCCGAATCACCGGCACGAGCAGGCCGCGCGGCGTGTCGACGGCCACGCCGACGTGGATGGCGCGCTTGTAGACGATTTCCTGGCGCGCCATGTCCACCGACGCGTTGAACTGCGGGAACTTCCGCATCGCCGCCGCCACGATCTTCAGCGCGACGACCGTCATCGTGAGCTTTCCGCCGGCCTGCTCGGCCTGCGGGCCGTACTGCTTGCGCAGCCCCTCGAGGGCGGTGATGTCGGCCTTGTCCTGCTGCGTGACGTGCGGAATGGCGTTCCACGCGTGCGACAGATGTTCCGCCGTCCTGCGGCGGATGTTGCTCATCGGCTTCCGCTCGACCTCGCCCCACTTGGTGAAGTCCGGCAGCGGGACGTCCGCGCGCGTGCCGCCGCCACCCCCTGACAGCGCCGCACGCACGAACGCCTGCACGTCCTCGACGCTGATCCGGCCGCCATGCCCGCTCCCGGGCACCTGCCGGATCTCGACCCCCAGCTCTCGCGCGAGCCGGCGGACCGAGGGGGCCGCAGGCGGCGCCGATCCTTCAGCCGGCGGCTCGGCCGCCGCCGCCGCGGCGGCCGGGCGAGCGCCTCGATCGATATTGACGACCTCCCCGCGCTGGCGCCCAGACCCCGCGGCGTCGCCAGACGGGGCGGCGTGCTCGGTGAACCGGGCGTCCGGCGTGGCGTCGGTCGTGCCGCGGTCACGTTCGGCCGCACCCTTCTGCGCTCCGCCCGATGGTGTGGCGCTCGCCACACCCGTCGTGTGGCTCAGCCCTCCGTCCTCGGTCGCGCCGGCTGGCTGGGCAGTGCCCTGACTCTCGGCCTGAGCGCCCTGGTTGCCCTTTTCCGTCTGGCTCCCCTTGCCGGACGCCGCGGCCTTCGGCTCGCTGGCCTTCGCGGAGGTGCCGGCCGGCGGGGTCGCCGCGCCGGCGGCGCCGGCGTCGAGCGTCAGCACCACCTGGCCGACCTTGATCCGCTCCCCCTGCTTGACGCGGACCTCCGTGACAGTGCCCGCCACGCTGGACGGCACCTCAATGGTCGCCTTGTCGGTCTCGAGCTCGAGGACGGCCTGGTCCACGGCCACGGTGTCGCCCACGGCGACGAGCACACGGGCAACGTCGCCCGCGGTCACGTTCTCGCCGAGCTCCGGGAGTATGAAGTCTGTTGGCATGTGTCGATTGTCTCTCCGGCGTGCGTGCGTTAGCTGTGCGCGGGATTGAGCTTTTCCGGATCGATCTTCAGATCCGTGATGGCCTGGGCCACGACCTTGCGATCGATCTTGCCATCCTGGGCAAGCTCGATGAGCGTCGCGAGCGCGACGAACCGCGCGTCGACTTCGAAGAACTCGCGCAGCCGCTGGCGGTCCTCGCTCCGGCCGAAGCCGTCGGTACCGAGCGCGCGAAGGCGCCGGGGCATCCACTGCGCGATGGAGTCGGGCAGCACCTTCAGGTAGTCCGACGCCGCGACGAGCGCGCCGGGAGCCTCCTTCAGACACTGCGAGACGTACGGCACGCGCGGCGTCTCCGCCGGATGGAGCATGTTCCACCGGTCACACGCATGGCCGTCGCGATAGAGCTCCTGATAGCTCGTCACGCTCCACACGTCCGCGGCGACGTCGTACTTTTCGAGCAGCTTCTGCGCCGCGACGACCTCGTTCAGGATCGCGCCGCTGCCGAACAGCTGCGCCTTGAGCTTCGCCTTCGGGTTGGCCGCCTTCTTCAGACGATACATCCCCTTGAGGATGCCGTCCTTCACCCCCTCGGGCATGGCCGGCATCGCGTACGGCTCGTTCATCACGGTCAGGTAGTAGAAGACGCTCTCCTGCTCCTGATACATCCGGCGGATGCCGTCCTGGATGATCACAGCAAGCTCGTACGCGTAGGCCGGGTCATACGAGATGCAGTTGGGCGTCGCCAGCGAATAGACGTGACTGTGGCCGTCCTGATGCTGCAGCCCTTCCCCCGCCAGCGTCGTCCGTCCGGCAGTGGCCCCGAGCAGGAAGCCGCGCACGCGCGAGTCGGCGCCGGCCCAGATCAGGTCCGCCACGCGCTGGAAGCCGAACATCGAGTAGTAGATGAAGAACGGGATGGTGTTGACCCCGTGGGTCGCGTACGCCGTGCCGGCGGCGATGAACGACGACATCGACCCCGCCTCGGTGATGCCCTCCTCGAGGATCTGGCCGTCCTGCGCTTCCTTGTAATAGAGCAGGGTATCCATGTCCACGGGCTCGTACTTCTGGCCGACGTGCGAGTAGATCCCGATGGCGCGGAAGAGCGACTCCATGCCGAACGTGCGCGCCTCGTCTGGAATGATCGGCACGATCAGCTTGCCGATGTCCTTGTCGCGAAGCAGCTTGGCGAGGATCCGCACGAAGACCATCGTCGTGGACGCCTTGCGGTCGTCGGTTCCCTTGTAGAACTCCTCGAAGAGCGGCTCGGCCGGCGCCGCCAGCGACTGGACCCGGACCGATCGCGTCGGCACGAAGCCGCCGAGCGCCTGCCGGCGCTCGCGCAGGTACTGGAGCTCGGGGCTGTCTTCCGCCGGACGATAGAACGGCGCATCCGCAATCTCCTCGTCCGAGATCGGGATGCCGAACCGGGTGCGGAAGATCTTCAGATCCGAGTCGTTCATCTTCTTCTGCTGGTGGGTGATGTTCTTGCCCTCACCCGCCTCGCCGAGGCCGTACCCCTTGATCGTCCGCGCGAGGACGACCGTCGGCTGCCCCGTCGTCTCGACCGCCATCCGGAAGGCGTTATAGACCTTGACGGGATCGTGGCCGCCGAGCCGCAGCTTCTTCAACTGGTCGTCCGACAGGTGCTTCACCATGTCGAGCAGCCGGGGATCCACCCCGAACAGATGCTCGCGCATGTAGGCGCCGTCTTCGACGGCGTACTTCTGATACTGGCCGTCCACGATCTCGCCCATCCGCGCCGCCAGCAGACCGTCGTGATCGGCGGCGAGCAGCGGATCCCAGTCGCTCCCCCAGAGCACCTTGACGACGTTCCATCCGGCGCCGCGGAAGATGGCTTCCAGCTCCTGGATGATCTGGCCGTTGCCACGCACGGGCCCGTCGAGGCGCTGCAGGTTGCAGTTGATGACGAAGATCAGGTTGTCGAGCTTTTCGCGCGACGCCAGGCTGATGGCGCCAAGCGACTCGGGCTCATCCGTCTCGCCGTCGCCAAGGAAGGCCCAGACCTTCGCGTTCGACGGCTTCTTCAGCCCGCGGTCCTCGAGGTAGCGGTTGAAGCGCGCCTGGTAGATCGACATGATGGGGCCGAGCCCCATCGAGACGGTCGGATACTCCCAGAAGTCGGGCATCAGCCACGGGTGCGGATACGACGACAGCCCGCCCCCCTTCGCCAGCTCGCGCCGGAAATTGTGGAGCTGCTCGACCGAAAGGCGCCCTTCGAGGAACGCGCGCGAGTAGATGCCAGGGGACGCGTGCCCCTGGAAATAAATGATGTCGCCGTCGCTGTCCTGTTTGCCGCGGAAGAAATGATTGAACCCGACCTCGTACAGCGTCGCGGCCGACGCATACGTCGAGATGTGGCCGCCGATGCCGTCCGACGCGCGATTGCCGCGCACGACCATCGCCATGGCGTTCCAGCGCACGAGGCTCTTGATCCGCCGCTCGATCTCCTGGTTGCCGGGCAGCAGCGTCTGATCCTCGGGCCGGATCGTGTTCACGTACGGCGTGACGGCCGTGAACGGCAGGCTGACCCCGGCCATCCGGGCGTGGTGCCGCAGCACGCCGAGCAGCCGCTGGACCCGCTCCTTGTCCCCCTGCTGCACGACATATTCGAGCGACTCGCGCCACTCGCGCTGTTCGATGGCCTCCAGCTCGGAGGTGTCCTCGGGTGCGATATTGCTCATCTGATCATCCTTGGCCGGCCGCGTGATCAACGCTGGCCGCTTCGCGAAGGGGAGCCTCCCCTGTCGGTTCTGTTCCGCCGCTTACAATCTGCTTATTGTAGTCCCGTCGCGCGGTCGTCGCCTAGTCGGGCCCGGGCACAAGTGTGAAACCATATGCAGATGCACACGCTGACCGCCGTCGCCCTCGCCACCGCCGTCGTCGGCGCCCCGTTTGCCGCCATCGCCCTTCGCGCCGCGGCTGGAGAACGTCCCGTGACTCAACACACCGCGTCCGCCGAGGTCATGCCCACCACGGCCGAGCTGCACACGATGACGGCCCGGTTCGCCCCCGCCGAGATCGGCGCCGACATCTCGACCCTGCCCGAGCACGAACGGCGGGCGCTCAGCAAACTCGTGGACGCGGCCCGGATCATGGACAGCCTGTTTCTGCGGCAGGTCTGGGCGGGCAACGACGCCATGCTGCAGGAGCTCGCGCGCGCGGCCGTGTCGAAAAGCGGGACGGCCTCCGATGGCCGCCAGGCGGACGCCGCCGCGCGGCTGCACTACTTTCTGATCAATAAGGGACCGTGGTCGAGGCTCGACCACAATCGCGTGTTCATCCCCGGCGCGCCTGCCAAGCCGGAGGGGGCGAATTTCTATCCCGACGGCGCCGACAAGCCGGCCGTCCAGCGCTGGCTCGATGGCGTGACCGGCGACGCGAAAACGGCCGCCACCGGGTTCTTCACCACGATTCGCCGTCCGGCGGGGCCGGCGGCGCCCGGCGCGTTCACCGCCGTGCCCTACAGCATCGAGTACCAGCCGGAGCTCGCCCAGGCGTCGGCGCTCCTGCGCGAGGCGGCCGCCCTGACGACCGAGCCGACCCTCAAACGCTTCCTCACCCTGCGCGCGGAGGCGTTCCTCACCAACGACTATTACGCCAGCGACGTCGCCTGGATGGAGCTCGACGCAGCCATCGAGCCGACCATCGGCCCTTACGAGGTGTACGAGGACGAGTGGTTCAACGCCAAGGCCGCCTTCGAAGCCTTCATCACGGTACGGGATGCGGCTGAATCCACGCGCCTGCAGGCCTTCTCCGCGCATCTGCAGGAGCTCGAAAACGCCCTGCCGATCGATCCCGCGTATCGCAACCCCCGGCTTGGCGCCCTCGCCCCCATTCGCGTCGTCAACGTCGTCTTCACGGCCGGCGACGCGAACCGCGGCGTGCAGACCGCGGCCTACAACCTTCCCAACGACGAGCGGGTCGTGCGGGAAAAGGGGACCAAGCGGGTCATGCTGAAGAACATGCAGGATGCGAAGTTCAATCGCGTGCTGGTGCCGATCAGCAAGGTCGCGCTGTCGGCGTCAGACCAGCGCAGCCTGTCGTTCGACGCGTTCTTCACGCACATTCTCATGCACGAGATCATGCACGGCCTCGGGCCTCACAACATCACCGTTGGCGGACGGGAAACGACCGTGCGGCAGGAACTGAAGGAGACGTACAGCGCAATCGAGGAAGCCAAGGCCGACGTCTCCGGGCTCTGGGCACTGCAACAGCTCGCCGACCGGCAGCAGGTGGACCCGGCGATCGCGCGGACCATGTACACGACGTTCCTCGCGTCCGCCTTCCGCTCCATCCGGTTCGGCATCAACGAGGCGCACGGGCGCGGCATCGCGGTGCAGCTCAACTACATGCTCGACGCGGGAGCGTTCACCGTGCAGCCGGGGGGCACGTTCGCGGTCGATCCCGCCAGGATCAAGGACGCCGTCACGGCCCTTACGCGCGAGATCATGACGCTGCAGGCCAAAGGGGATTATGCGCAGGCCAAGGCGCTCGTCGATCGGCTGGGTGTGGTGCGCCCCTCCGTTCAGAAGATTCTCGATCGCCTGACCGCAGTGCCTGTCGATATCGAGCCGCGATTCGTTACCGCGGAAAAGCTGAGGTAGGCCGCGGGCAGCGCGGGGTCATGACGAGCCCCGGCAGCGGGACGACTCCTCGTAAAATCCGTGCTCGTCCGTGTCCTCCGTGTTGATCCGCGGCACAGCTTCTGGCACGGCCATTGCGAAACCGTTCAGCCGGAGGGCGAAGGCCGTGAAACAGTGCGCCGTGCTGGTCATCAACGTGGACGGACGGAAGACGCCGCAT